>CAZVFU010000024.1:0-30068 GCA_964626595.1 uncultured Saprospiraceae bacterium | reverse complement strand
CTTTCATCTGATCCTCCCAGTCTGTCAGGGATAACTTTCGTGCATCTCGTTTCATAGCGCAAAGGTAAGGGTTTCACGTCAGAGAACGACAGGATGGGTTGAAAGTATGCGGGGATATCTTGGAATATTCCAAAATGTGGGACATTCCTATATCTTTGCAAAAAATTATTGGCTTGAAACCCTATCGAGAACATAATAGCTGGAGGTGGTATGTGGCGGTGGCAGCGGCGTTGATCGTAGGTTTGAGCATCTGGTACACCTCGTTTTTAGTAGAGCGGCTCGAGGAGAGTGAGCGAAATAAGGTAGAGATTTTCAAGTATTCGATTCAATCGCTGGCCAATGCGAGTTCGGCAGACCTCGATCAGGATATCACCCTACAATACGAGGCCAGTGTGCGAGCAGCTGAGGGCATCCCTATGCTGCTTGTCGACGAAACGGGCGCGATTAGTGGGGCTTACAACTTTTCGGATAGCCTGACCTCAAAAGAACAGGAGCGTTGGTTAGAGAAAATCAAGAAGAATGGTCCAGAGCCTATTGTCAATGAAGATCCTTTTGCCGGCTATGCCAAGTATATCTATTACACCCAATCGCGTACGTTGCAATTGCTTTCCTATTTTCCGATTATTCAGGTATTGCTTCTCACCGTCTTTATTGCTATCAGTTACATGGGGCTTCGCGCCTCGAGAAAAGAACAACAAAATCGGATCTGGGTGGGCATGGCAAAAGAGACGGCTCATCAGTTAGGTACGCCTATTAGTGCGATCATGGCGTGGTTAGAGTTGCTAAAGGGAATGGGCATTAAAGATGAAGAGGTCGTTGATATTCTGGGTGAACTCAAGAATGATGTGGGGCGGCTGGAACTCATCGCAGATCGTTTTTCAAAAATGGGCTCACAACCGGAGTTGCGGAAGGGGGATATCAGACCTTCTTTGCAGAAAATCGTGGACTATATGAATAAACGAGCGCCAAAAAAAGTTAACTTTCACTATACGCCTCCACCTCAAAAGATTTCGGTGGAAATCAATGCCCCGATTTTCGAATGGGTTGTAGAAAATCTGATCCGAAATGCACTGGATGCTCTGGAAGGTCAGGGAGATATCACCTTGGATGTCATTGATCTGGACCGAGAAGTGCAAATCGATCTATCAGATACTGGAAAAGGTATTCCGGCAAAACTCCACAACCAGGTCTTCAAACCGGGGTTTTCGACCAAAAAAAGAGGATGGGGGTTGGGTCTCTCCTTAGCAAAGCGAATTGTGGAAGAGTATCACCAGGGAGAAATTTTTGTTAAAAAGTCAGCTCCGGGCAAAGGGACGACTTTTTCTATAGTCTTACCGAAAGCCAAGGATTAAAGGTGATTTTAGGGCAATAGATTACCATTGACCATTTCGTGACTTTTGAAAGGAAAAATCCCTTTTATTCAAACCATCGAACTTTATTACCTTTGTGCATCTGATCAAATAAAAGGTTGATAAAAACACACCCTATGAACAACCAAAATCAAACTGCTTCGGCTTCGCTCGAGGCATATGGCATTCACCAAGCCACTGAGTATTGGAATTTAAATCCAGAAGAATTAGTGGAGCACAGTATCAAAAAAGATCTGGGCAAAATTACGAATAGTGGCGCCATCACTATCAATACCGGAAAGTTTACCGGGCGGTCTCCCAAAGACCGCTTTATCGTCAAGGATGATTACACGGCGGGGACCGTCGACTGGAATGAGATCAATATGCCTTTTCCGGCTGACAAATTTGACCAATTAGAACAAAAAATGGTCAAGTATATGAGTGGGAAAGAGCTCTACGTTCGGGATGCCTATGCCTGCGCTGATCAAAAATATGCCTTGCCATTGCGCCTGGTATCCGAATACCCCTGGAGTAATCAGTTTGCTTATAATATGTTTCTCCGCCCAACGGCTGAAGAACTCAAGGGTTTCGATCCCGAATGGACTATACTAAATGCCCCGGAATTTATGGCGGACCCCGAAGTCGATGGGACCCGGCAGGCTAATTTCGCGATCATCAATTTTACAAAAAAAATGATCCTGATCGGAGGGACCGGTTACACCGGTGAAATCAAGAAAGGAATTTTTTCCGTGCTGAATTGCGTCCTCCCTCACGAAAAACAGGTGCTCAGCATGCACTGTTCTGCCAATACGAATGAGGCTGGAGATACCGCCATTTTCTTTGGCTTATCGGGAACTGGAAAAACGACTTTGTCAGCTTCGTCGGACCGACTCCTGATCGGTGACGATGAACACGGATGGTCCGAAGAGGGCGTATTCAACTTTGAAGGCGGGTGCTATGCTAAAGCGATAGATCTCAGCGAAGAAAAGGAGCCGGAAATTTATCGCGCAATTAAACATCGCGCGATTTTAGAGAACATTGGGTTTCACGAAGGAACGCGTATCCCCGATTTCACTGATGACTCGATCACGCAAAATACTCGTGTATCTTATCCGATTTACCATATCGAAAATGCAAAAACACCCTCTGTAGGGAATCACCCTAATAATATCTTCTTTTTGACTTGCGATGCCTTTGGTGTGCTTCCCCCGATTAGCAAGTTGACTCGCGGTCAGGCGATGTACCACTTTATTTCCGGATATACCGCCAAAGTAGCGGGAACTGAAGAGGGAATTGATGAACCTCAATTGGCATTTAGTGCGGGCTTTGGCGCGCCTTTCCTGCCTTTGCATCCTACCACTTATGCGAAAATGCTCGGAGAAAAAATGGATGCACATGATGTGAATATTTGGTTAGTAAATACGGGCTGGACTGGCGGTCCTTATGGAACCGGCTCGCGAATCAAACTAAAATATACCCGCGCCATGGTCAATGCCGCATTAAATGGGGAACTAGAGCGGGTAGAGTTTAAGGCAGACCCTATTTTTGGCTTACATATGCCAATGTCATGCCCTCATGTTCCGGAGAATATTTTGAATCCCAAAAACACCTGGAGCGACCCCAAAAATTATGAAGCAAAGGCTAAGGTTTTGGCTCAATCTTTTATTGAGAACTTTGAGCAATTTGCTGATGCGGCCGATGAGGAAATTAAAAATGCCGCTCCCAAGGCATAGTTTTTTCGAAAAACCGGATCCTTTTGTATCGAGCATATGTTTATTTACAAATATGTTCAGTACTGAAGACCACATACATAAAGTGGAAATTCTACATAAGCCTGTGGGTTTCCTTTACCTCTGCCGCAGTTAAGGGGTGGAATACGGCGTTTTATAAGTGTTTTAATTCTCACTTTTTAGTAAAGTTCTTATCTTTGCCCCGTTCACTGTAACGCTAAAAGCGAATGGAAATAAAATATCCTAAAATAATTGGCCCCATTTTTGGGGTTTTATTCATGATTTCGTGTCAATCCTCTGGTGAGCAGGAAAGGGAAGAAATACTATCCCTTGCGGAAATAAGTCGCGAAATTGAGTGCCAAATGGAGGCTTTAGAAACTCAGTCCGAAAATATGTGGGACAAGACCAATCTCGAATTGGAAAAAGCCTTGCCTGAAGATATTGAGGAGTATGAAAAAAGCAATATGCTGAAAGTTCGGAATGCCGACCTTATTCGCATGTTTGAAAGTTATAATGAACTGGATGGTTCCATTAAAGCTAAAGTAGACTTTACAGAGAAAATGGATTTTGCTATGGCGGATTCCATACGAGCTCTTCAGCAGAGACAAAAACAACTTATAGATAGCGTTCGGTCCCAATTGATGAAGGTGACATCGGATGAAAAACGGAATTCGTTACAAGAACAGATGAATCGCATTCAAAATACAGATTGTACAAAAATTCTCGATCATGATTAATTCAAAACTACTCATTACACTTTTTGCCCTTCTCTTATTTTTACAAGCCTGTAGAGAAGATGCCCCTTTAGTTGATGTGATTGATGATCCCGATCCGACAGAGGATCTCACCCCTATGGATCTCGATTTTAAAATAGCACGAGATTGGATGGACCTCCAGATTGAGGTTGAACGATTCACACCGGGGTATCGCCCTCCCACCGCAGCTCGATCTTTGGCGTACACCACTTTAGCTGCCTATGAATCTGTAGCTCCCGGAATGGCACCCTACCGATCTATACAAACTGAGTTTGATGTTTTGGAAATTCCGGAAATTGAGCCGGATGTTCGGTATAATTGGGAAATCGTTCTCAATGCATGTTATTCAGAGAGCCTCGGGTATTTTTATCCTACAGCTCCAACGGCCCAGCAATCGCAAATCCTTCAAATGGAACGCGCATGGCGCCGTATTTTGGAAGAAAATGAAGAAGATCTGGAAGTGGTTGAACGCTCTGTAGAAAGAGGTCGGGAAATAGCGAAAATCGTTTATGATTGGTCCGCTACAGATGCAGCTGGACACGAATCTTACCTCAGAAATTCAGATCCGAATTATCAACCGCCCGAAGGGCCCGGAATGTGGTCGCCGACCTATCCGGACTTTAGCGCCGCTTTGTTCCCCCACTTTGGTGAGGTTCGAACCTTTGCTGCTAACTCAGACGTACGGGTTGACCCTCCTCTGGAATACAGTGAAGAGCCCACTTCTCAAATTTATGCCCAGGCATTAGAAACCATGAATTTGGTAAATGAAATTAAGGACGGAAAACGTTATGAGGACAAATGGATCGCAGAATTTTGGAGTGACGACTGTCCCATTTTGACCTTTACACCTGCCGGTCGCTGGGTTCGTATTACCTCTCAGGTGCTCGAAAGAGAAGGGGTTGACTTGGCAAAAGCTCTCTATTCGTATGCGAAAGTGGGTATTGCACTCTCCGATGCAGGTGTGCGCTGCTGGGATGAGAAATATAGAATCAACTACCTCAGACCCATTGACTACATCCACAAAGTAATGGGCGAAACCGAATGGAATTCCATCATGTGTCCAGATGGCTCCGGACAATACTTTACCCCTAATTTTCCCTCATACCCTTCCGGTCATGCTACTTTCGCCGCCGCCGCCGCAGAGGTGCTTCGAGATATTTATGGAAACCATTTCCCATTTACTGACCGCTGTCACGAAGGGCGATCTGAGTTTATTGGAACTCCCCGATCTTACCAGAGTTTTGAAGAGATGGCTGAAGAAAACGGATACTCGAGAATTCCTCTGGGTGTTCATTTCAGAATGGACTCTGAAGCGGGGATAGATTTAGGCCGTAAAGTGGGACGCGAAGTCAACAAAATGAAATGGCATAATTAAGATCAGTTAGAAGACAAACTTTATATTCGAAAACCGATGGTTGTATGATGCAGTCATCGGTTTTTTTGTCCCTTCGATTTACACAATTTCAAATAAACTCAAAATCGCGAGACCAACCGCCACAATCAACAGGCCGTAAGCCAACTTATTAATAGCCGGGTATCGCACGGCATACCGGGTCGTTAACCAGCCCCCCAGCAACTGACCAATGCCCAGCGTCAGTCCTATGGTCCAGGCCATGCGCCCCTGCCAGGCAAAAATAGCAATCGCGAGTAAAGTGTATAAAGCCACCACCATCACCTTCAAAGCATTGGCCTGTAGCAGAGTGTATCGTGCTCCCAAGACTGCTATCGCTAAAAAGAAAAGTCCCATCCCCATTTGAATAAATCCCCCATAAAATCCCAACAACAATAAACCGCTGTACAAAATGGGGCGAGGCCAGGGGCGCCCGCTCACCTGAGGCTGAATCCATCTCTTCGGATGAATCAAAAGCAGCAAAAACATCAGCACAATCAAATACTTGAATACAAACATGAATTGCGCATGACTCACATATAGAGCCGTACCAATACCGATTAGCGCACCTATGGTTACTAAACTGATGGGGCGCCATTGATTTTCCACACGCAAGACCCCGGCCTTGTGAAAAGTATAGGACGAAATGAGCGTCTGGAAAGCAATGCCAATGCGATTCGTTCCATTCGCCACATTACCCGGCAGACCCATCACCTCCGTCAAAATTGACAAGGTAATAGCCGAACCATTGCCCGCCAGCGTGTTGATCACACCTGCCAAAAAACCGCCAACGATCGCAATGATGATTTGATAAAATTCCAAAACTTAGTCCGAATTTCGATCCTGGCATAATTCTACTAGTATTCCACCGGCGCTTCGGGGATGAACAAAACAAATCAGCTTGTTATCCGCCCCTTTCTTCGGCTTTTCATTGAGCAGCTCAAAACCCGCCTCCCGAAGCCTTTTCATCTCAGCATAAATATCATCTACTGCAAAAGCAATATGATGCATTCCCGGCCCCTTTCGGTCGATGAATTTGGCAATCGGACTGTCTTTCCGAGTCGCACCCAAAAGCTCAATTTTTGTATGGTCCTCAATAAAAAAAGAGGTGTGGACCCCTTCACTTTCTACCCGCTCTTCCTTGTACGGTGACTGCCCCAGCAGCGCCTCAAAGAGTTGGTTTGCCTCATCTATATTCGGTACCGCGATACCTATATGCTCCACCTTTTTTACCATAATTTTTGCTTTATCCAAAGATAAAAAAACCAAGTCAGCTTAGCTATAAAGCTGCTTCACAAACAATTCGGGAAAGCGGTCTGGCGTACATGCCATAGCCGGAATTTCCAATTCAGCCACCGCCTCCGCCATCTCAGAAGAAAAACGAGGTTTCCCTTCATCAGAAAGATTAAGGAGTACCTGAATTTGCACCCCACGTCCCCTCAATTGCGCCAATTGTTGAAGCATACCTTCGCGAGATGCGCCCTCATCCAGGTCACTGATCAAAAAAAGATAGGTATCCCCCGGATCCTGAATCTGCTCCCCGGCATATTTTAAAGCTCTCGTAATATTAGTCCCTCCCCCCAGCTGACTCGCAAAAAGCATCCCCACCGGATCATCCAGATCCTCGCTGAGATCCACTACTGAAGTATCAAACAATATGAATTGCGTGGATAAAGAGCGCACTCGGGCCAAAACACAAGCGTAAATGCCGGCATACACCACAGAGTCTGCCATCGAGGCCGATTGATCGACAAGTAACATCACCCTTTTCAGTCCGCGTTGTCGATACCCAAAGGAATACCATTTCTCCGGCACGATACCACCGGCTTCCGGCTGATAATGTTTGAGATTTGCCCGTAGGATTCGATGCCAATCCAGGGCATTGGGATTCCTGTGTGCCCGCCGCTCTGACCGATGAATCCGGCCCTGTAAAGCTCGAAGCATCATAGGACGTAATTTCTCCTCGAGCGCCGAAACCACCGCGCGAATCACTCGCTCCGCTGTAGATCGGGTCTCATCCGGAAGCGACTCCTTAAGAGAAAGTAAAGTAGCAACCAAATGCACGTCCGGGCGCACCGCCTCCAGCACTTCCGGCGCCGCCAGCATAGATTCAATACCATGCCGATCTATAGCATCACGCTGCATCAATTGAACCTGAGAATCCGGAAAGTACCGTTGAATATCCCCCAGCCATTTATGCAAATGCGGTGCCGAAGCAGAAAATCCGGCTTTTCCTTCAGGCTGATGATACAATTCTTTCAAAACCCCGGCCATCCCCTCTTCCTCATCCGAGAGGTCTGCCTCTGGCGCCTCCGTCCCCGGCAGCTGCAGCATGAGTCGCCATCTCCGAAGCCTCTGTTCGTCCTTTTCCATACACAAACATAACTCATCTCCCCCACCCATCTGCTCCATACTTTCCTTTTTTTTATGTTTTGGGTGTATCCCTCGAGGGTCCGCCGTCCGGCGGACTTCTCGGGTCGGGCTATGCGGGGGTTCCGTACTCGAGGATCGCCTAAGGCGATCCTCGGTACCGCTTCGCGCCCCTACTATCCCTTACACGGAGCGCACTGGCTAGTGCGCTAAGTTCCGCGCAGGCCGCCCGCCACAAACCATATCTATAAGAGTCCTATCTTTGTCTTATAAATCGTAACCCTATGTCTCAAAATCTCCTTATTTTTTTCTCCCTCATCCTATTTGGTGTTATCGGCTGCCAAAATGAAGCCCCCCCTTCCCAAACAGGTGCAAAAAATAAAAACGACTCTTTGGCTTCGACCACAGCTACCGTGGCAGACATTGAACGGGAAATCAGAGCCCATATTTTGACTGTGACAGAACGAGAGGGTGCTTTCCAACTACAAATAGACTCCCAGTCACTCAACCTACAACTGGTTCGCATACACACAGAGTATCTATCTGTATTAGGGCCTAATGAATTTTTCGCATGCGTAGATCTGGCGACCCTGGATGGGGACGTTTATGATGTAGACTTTTTCCTTAGCGGGACCCGGGATAGTATGGAGGTTACCCAAAAAAGTGTGCATAAGATCAACGGCAAGCCTTACTACAGCTGGAAACAAAAAGAAGACGGCACATGGACTACGATTCCCATTCAGTCCGCCTCTCGCAAGCTGCTTGGCGTAATAGAGGGGAGCGATCAGTTTCAGTTTACGTATACCTGCATCTTACCCGAGTGGACGGGCCAGGCCAATCTTTGGCTGCCCCTGGCTAGCAGTGATAAGTATCAGGCCATCCATAGCCTCGATATCAGTATACCTTTCCCATACCAGGAAAAGACCGAAAATCGATTTGGCAATAAATATGTATTTGCTGAAGTGAATGATCAGTACGCCGGAGATACTCTACGGATCCAATATGAACTTACCCGGAAAGAAAAGAGCGCGTACGAAGGGACCGATCTGGAGGCGCAGAGATATCTGGGAGCAACCCCCTTCCTGCCCACCGGAGGTCAATTTCAAGAGCTGGCAGAAAGAATTATTGCCGATAGAGAAGCGCAATCGGATCTTACACAAGCACGAGCCCTTTATGATTACATCAGCGACAGCCTGCGATATGCCAAGGAAGGAACGTACGGAACTGCCGATGCACAATATGCCTGTGATGCCAAATCTGGAAACTGCACCGAATTTCACAGTTTATTTATTTCGCTGGCCCGAAGTATTTCTATTCCAGCTCGATTTGCTGTTGGGGCCGCCATTCCCACCGCCAGAAATGAGGGAGGAATGACGGGCTACCATTGCTGGGCGGAATTTTATGCCGAAGGCAAATGGTGGCCTATCGACATTAGTGAGGCCAATAAATATACGGCGCTATCCACTTATTATTTTGGGCATCACCCTGCCAATCGAATCGAACTCAGCAAGGGTCGACAGATCCCCTTAGAGCCGGCACCCAGGCAGGGTCCTCTCACGTTTTTTGCCTACCCCGTGATGGAAGATCAGAAAGAGGAGCTATTTCCAGTTACTAACTTCAGTTTTGAACGCAAGCAGCAATAAAGAGTGAATCCTGCGATTTCAAAGGCTGTCTGCCGAGGAGTCCCCCGTTCCGACTCGTATAATGATAGACAAGAGGCCCGCGACCTACAGATGAGCGAATCGCGGCATTTCTATGATACCTGTCGAAATAGTTCTGGGGACATACACTAAGGTCAAACATCAAGGTATTTCTGCCGTGAAAGCAAAAAGGGGCGGGCTCCGGTCCCTCTGGATGGCTACCCATAAAAAAAGGCCTTCTCACATTGAGAAAGCCTTTTTTAAACATCGAAAAAATGTTCGGATTAGTTCGGGTGATCTCCACCTGAGTGATCTTCTTTCTTCATACCGTCTTTCATTTCATCCATTTTTTCTTTGGCGTTATCAGAAAGAGTGTCCATAGCTGCTTTAGCCTCATCTGTCATTTCATCGGCTTTGTCTTTAGCCTTATCCATCATATCTTTAGCTTCTTCTTCAGCCTCATCCATGGTTTCTTCCATTTCTTCAGCTGCATCTTCTGCTTCATTTTTCTCACCTCCACAAGCTACGATACCGAAGCTCATAATTGCAGCGAAAAATAGAATGCCGAAAAATTTCTTGTTGATTTGTTTTGCAAATTTCATTGGTTACGATTTTAATTTGCCACAAATATAATTTTAATTTCTCACATATTCAGTATACAACCCTTAATTTATAGGGAAATCGCCCGAATTCATAAAATAGTCACTCATTTCCTTCATCCTAGATGATTTTAATCTTTATAAATCAAAATGAAACTAGGTCTTGACTTTCAATCTGGTAGCTGGAGTATAAAACACCTTACATTTTTGTAAGAGAAGCAAATGCCTCCACAGATAAGCTAGTAATTACTAAACGGCTTTTGAAGGGACCAAGGCAAGCAAGCAATACCTGTTTCATCGCTTTTGGAGTAGAGTATACATCAAAAGCGATGAATTGAGACGGATTAGAAACCAGCTCTATTCACTATTCCTGGAAGGTACTCAGGTTCATTAACAGTCTACAGATCTAATAATAGACTGACCGGGTCTTCAAGCAACTCCTTTACTTTCACAAGGAAAGTAACAGAAGTACTACCGTCAATCACGCGATGATCGTAAGATAAAGCAAGATACATCATAGGGCGTATTTTCACCTCTCCATCGATGGCCATCGGCCGTTGCTGAATCGTATGCATACCTAAAATGGCACTCTGCGGTTCATTTAGAATAGGTGTGCTCATCATACTACCGAAAACTCCTCCGTTAGTGATCGTAAACGTTCCCCCTTGCATTTCCTTCAGGGTGAGCTCATTTTTTCGAGCTTTTTCTGCCAAACCCTTAATGCTCCACTCAATCTCTGGCAGAGACATGGCCTCCACATTCTTCACCGGAGGCACTACAAGGCCGTTTGGTGTAGATATCGCAATTGAAATATCCACATAATCGTGGTACACAAGTTCGTTCTCCTCAAGTCTTGCATTAACAGCCGGCATTTCCATCAATACTTTTGCACAGGCTTTTGAAAAGAGTGACATAAAACCCAGCTTAATATTATTCTTTTCGACGAAACGGTCTTGATACTTCTTACGCATGGCCATAATCTCCGTCAGATCAACTTCATTGAAGGTCGTAAGCATGGCCGTTTCATTCTTTGCTGATACCAAACGTTTAGCTATGGTGCGGCGCATACGACTCATCTTTTCGCGACGCTCCTCACGAGATTTTTCAGAAGAGCTAAAAGAAGGGCGCTCGGGCTTGCTTTCTTCCCCGGCTTCTTCTTTTGGAGTATTTTTACTTTCAGATTGCTTTTCATTTCGCTCTTCAAGAGCCTTTTGAACATCCTCCTTTATAATTCGGCCTTCCTTACCTGTTCCCTTGATATCAGACGCGCTAAGATCATTCTCGCGCATCATCTTGGCTGCTGCCGGAGAAGGCTCCCCGCTTGCCGGATGATCCTCATTCGATTCGTCTTTGGACTCATCAGAAGATGTGTCCATCTCTTTGGATTCAGAGTTCTCTTTCTCAGAAGACTTTTCCCTGGATTCACCCGAAGACTTACTTTTTTCCGCTGAAGTATCAATCTTCGCCACCAGGTCCCCAATTTCAAGGTCATCTCCCTCACTGGCTACAAACTCGATCACACCGGCGGCCTCGGCAGGAAACTCCAGTGTAGCTTTATCCGATTCAAATTCGCAAATCGGTTGATCCATTTCCACGTAATCACCTTCTTTCACTAACCATTCAGAAAGGGTGACTTCTGTAACTGACTCTCCGACTGTAGGGACCTTCATTTCAACAACGCTCATGTAAGTATTCTTTTGAGTTATATACTATGTAGTTCTGCAATTCTCTTGCCAAAGATAAAATATATCCGTTGGATTGCGAGTTTGGCTCTGAAATTTAGCTCCGTTTACGGCAATTCCTCAACGCTTTACGGTTTTCACAACAATATTTTAGACTCACAGGTTGATGTTACTATCAAGTTCATAAATAAATATCAAATTAATTAGCTTTGCGGCCATGATCAAACAGGTCTTCATCGTTTTACTAGGGCTTCCTTTCTTCCTGGGAGCCCAAAATGAAATTGAACGCAAGCAAGCGTACTTCCAGCGTATCCCGGATAGTGTGGAAATCAACATAGATGCACTGGCTAATGAAAAATGGTGGAGTATGAGTGACGTTAATTCTGGTTTCACTCAGGAAAGTCCAGAAACAGCGAGTCCCGCCAGCCAAAGCACAGAAATTCGAGTTCTCTATGATAATAATGCCCTGTATGTCCTTGCCGAAATGCACGATACCCACCCCGAAGGTATATTAAAGGAGCTGTCCATTCGAGATGATTTGTTCAGTGCGAATACGGATATTTTTGGCTTTATTATCGATGCATATCAAGGAGGGAATAGCGCAATGGGGTTTTTTGTAAGCCCAAAAAATATTCAAGCGGACATTTTTTATACTAGCTCGGGCGAAGACCGGACCTGGGATGTTGTTTGGGAAAGTGAAGCTCGAATCCACGAGAACGGCTGGACGGCCGAATTTCGAATACCATATGCCGCATTGCGGTTTCCCGGGCGCGACGAACAGGACTGGAATGTTAACTTCTTGAGGCGAATACGGAGAAATCGAGAAACGGCACATTGGAATTTTATTAATCCAAATATCGATGGCTTTATCAATCAATTTGGTTTTACCAACACCCTGAAAGATATTAAACCTCCTATTCGACTTTCAATTAACCCTTACATTGCTGCAGTTGCTCAAAACAATCCCGGCCGAGATTGGGAAGAAAGTCTTCGAGGCGGTATGGATATCAAGTGGGGGATCAACGAGTCCTATACCATGGACATGACCTTGATTCCAGATTTTAGCAATGTTCGAACTGACCCCCAAGTGCTGAATCTGACACCCTTTGAGATTCAGTTTCAGGAGTTCAGGCCCTTTTTCACTGAAGGTTTAGACTTATTCGACCGTGGCGAATTATTTTACAGCCGGCGAATTGGTGACGTTCCTTTGCGACGCGCCGATGCCATTCAGAGAGCGAATAATGACGAAGAAGTAGAGCTGATTGACAACCCTCAAATCAGCCCCCTCTTGAATGCAACAAAAGTTTCCGGGCGAAATAGCAATGGGCTCGGAATGGGAATGATAAATGGAATTGTAAATCAAACAAATGCTGTTTTTAGAAATAAAAATACCGGGGGAGAAGAGGTTTATCAAACGCAGCCGCTAACCAATTACAACATGATGGTCATTGACCAAAACCTGCCCAACAATTCCAGTTTGGCCCTCATAAATACGAATGTATGGCGCAGCGGTTCCGCCTATGATGCGAATGTATCAGCGATTCAAACCCGACTTAGAAACGCAGATCAAACCTATCAATTTAGTGGGCTGGGAGTCCTCTCGCAAAAGTATTTTTCAGATCAATCAGATATCGGACATAAGTACGATGTGTCCGCCGGCAAAATCAGTGGGCTTTGGCGCTGGAATGCCGCTTACAGTGAAATGAGCGATAATTATGATCCCAATGACATGGGGTTCTTACTTTTTGCCAACAATAGGGAAGTCAGCACATCGGGCAGTTATAATAAAAATAGGCCTTTTGGCCGCTTTGTCCGAGGAAATGTTACCCTTTTCTCTAACTACCAGGAATTATATCAACCCAGCCGTTTTTCATCCTGGTCCTTGGGCATGAACAGTTTTATTTTAAGCAAAAACTTTTGGGGTTATGGGGTTAATATGAGCCTAAGGCCGATTGAAACCCGGGATTATTTCGAGCCCCGCACCTCCGATTTTTCAGAGTATCTTCCACTTCCCGCTAATGGAACAGTGGAGGCCTTTTTATCGAGTAATTATGCCCGCACTCTAGCTCTCAACCTACGCGGAGAATATACTCATTGGGATAGCGAGGGCCGCTCCGAATATTTTGTGCGCTTACAACCGCGTATCCGCTTTTCAGATCGATTATTTATGATTTGGACAGCAGAATATTCTAAACTTTTTGGAGATCAAGGCTGGGTAGCCTCCGCAGCACCCCAACTCCAGTCTACTTTAATTGGAACGCGGGATCAGGTGGTCATCAATAATGAAATTACCGCTAAATACACCTTTACCAACCGTATCAATTTGGATCTTCGACTTAGGCACTACTGGAGTCAAGTCGAATACACGCAGTTCCAAATCCTAAACGAAAAAAGTCGCCTGGATAACATAGATTATATCGACGAATTCGAATTGGAGCCCGGGCTTCACGATATCAATTTTAATACCGTTAATATAGACGCTACTCTGACCTGGCGCTTTGCCCCTGGAAGCGATCTGATTGTTTCATTGAATAGCCAACTGATCGCACTCGAACCCATTGTTTACCGAACCTACTTCAATCAATTTCGAAACTTGTTCCAGCGCGACCAGCAAACGACAATATCCCTGCGTGCCCTCTATTGGCTGGACTATCAAATGGTAACCCAAAAGAAGTAAAAGACTTGGCTCCTCGCCAACGCCTCACATTATAAACATGTGGAGCTACATATTGGGCTTGCAAAAATGTGCAAATATTCGTACCTTATGCACATGGATGCAAAAGGAAAAGCTATTTTAGCTCACATTACAATTATCGGTTGGATTATTGCTCTTGTTCTGAATCAAAATGAAAATCGGGAGGAATTCGCTTCATTTTATCTCCGTCAGGTATTAGGGATTAGTCTCCTCGGCCTGGTTTTATCCTTGATTCCCGGACTCAACTTAATTGTCGGAATCCTGGTTGTCATGTTGTGGATTATAAGCATTGTGAAAGCACTATCTGAAGAAAAGTACGTCATCCCGGTCGTAGGAGAATACTTTCAAGACTGGTTCAAGATGATATGAGTTAAAATTCGACGTGTCCTGGATAACGTGGAAAAGCAATAACATCTCGAATGTTTGTCATACCTGTTACAAACTGAACCAGGCGCTCAAACCCGAGTCCAAAACCAGCGTGAGGGGCCGTACCGAATTTTCTCAACTCTAAATACCACCATAAATCCTCTTCGGGAACATCCATTTCCTTCATGCGATTGGTTAAGACTGACAAACGCTCTTCCCGTTGAGCACCACCTACAATTTCCCCTATGCCGGGAAATAATATATCCATTGCGGCCACCGTCTTATCATCTTTATTCTGACGCATGTAAAAGGCCTTAATATCCTTGGGATAGTCCCTTAGAATGACGGGCTTTTTGAAGTGCTTTTCTACTAAATACCGTTCGTGCTCGGACTGCAAGTCAGCGCCCCACTCTTCAATAACGAAGTTGAATTTTTTCTTTTTGTTCGGCTTGCTCTTTAGGAGAATCTCAATCGCTTCGGTATAGGTTAAGCGCTCAAAATCGTTCTCTAGGCAGAATCGTAGCTTCTCACGTAAAGCCATCGGTTGACGCTCTTGCTTCGGTTTTTGTTTGTCCTCCTGAATTATCCGATTTTCCAAAAACTCAAGATCCTCATCACAGGATTTTAGCACGTAATCCAAAATATATTTGAGCATTTTCTCTGCCACATCCATATTATCGTGGATATCGGCAAAAGCTATTTCCGGCTCAATCATCCAAAACTCCGCAAGATGTCGAGAAGTGTTTGAGTTCTCAGCCCGAAAAGTCGGTCCAAAGGTGTAAACTTTACTCAAAGCCATCGCACCTACTTCAGCTTCCAATTGCCCTGAAACGGTGAGATGCGTTTTCTGCTTAAAAAAGTCTCGAGAATAATCGACATGACCTTCCTCAGTCTGCGGTGCATCGTTAATAGGTAAACTGGTAACCTGAAACATTTCCCCGGCCCCTTCAGCATCTGAAGAAGTAATCACTGGCGTATGCAAATAAAAATAGCCTTCCTCGTGAAAAAACTGATGAATGGCGTAAGCAATATGGTGGCGGACCCGAAAAATAGCACCGAAGGTGTTCGTGCGCATTCGCAAATGAGCCTTTTCTCGCAAGAACTCCAGACTGTGTTTTTTCGGCTGCAAAGGATATACCTCCGGATCGCTCTCGCCATAAATTTTTAGAGTTGAGACTTTTATTTCCACCTTTTGTCCTCGTCCCTGTGAAGGAGTCAACTCCCCTGTTACCCGAATAGCCGCCCCCGGGTTTATTTTCTTGATCATATCCTCGCCTAAATCATCCCGCTCAACGACCAACTGCAAAGTGGATAGACAAGTCCCATCAGACAAGGCGATAAATTGGTTGTTTCTAAACGTTCGAACCCAACCTGAAACGGTAACCGCATCACCAATGGGCATTTCTTTTAAAATACGCTTGATTTCCATTCTTGCACTCATAACAAAACATTTAATGAGTCGAAGGTACGCGATACCCTCCAGTTAAGCAAGTAGAATACGACTGCTGGCGGCAGTCGTATTTGACTAATTGCTTTCCAGTTCAGATACGACTTCCATCATTGTGCGAAACGCTACAAATTGGCCCTTAAATTTCTCAGTATGTTCTTCTTGCAATCGGCTGGCATGCTTTGATTGATACATATGCATATGCCGCATAGAGGGCAAGATGTACTGAATCGTATAAGACGGTCCGTCCTCGCCATTCTGAATTAATTTAGAAAGTCGATAATGCACAACCAGACCAGTATCCAGCACGTCCTGAATGTGTTTCTTCTTCATATAGTCCAACCATTTCGATTCGACTTCCGCGTCTAGCTTTATCGTTACATTATATTGAATCATGGTTCATTTTTAGCTTCTCGAATGATATCGAAAAAGATCAAATAGAGTCTCCGCGCAAGCGTCGATAGCGTTTGCGAGCCTCTTCAGCCAAAGTACTGTTTGTGTAATCTAAAAATAGCTTTTCGTAAAGCTCCTTTGCTTTTTCCGGTCGATCGAATTGAAGCTCTTCCAATTCAGCCCATTCGAAAAGGGCATTGTCTGCCTTTAGCCCTTCTGGATGTTTAATCGTGATTTCCTCCAACAGATCTCTTGCAGCTTCAAAATTTAAGTTCTTTCGTTGAATTTTAGATTTCGCATATAAAATTTCTTCCGCCAGCGTATGCTCGGGAAACAGTAAATTAACGCTGTCCATTTTTTGCTCAGCTTGCTCAAACTGGTTTTGGAAAATCAACAATTCTGCCTGAGCAAAAAGCGATAAGGATTTTGAGGTCGTATCCAGATTCAAATGATCCATGATAAAAACTGAACGATCTATAGCATCATTGGAAATTACCCGAGAAGTTGCCGCTTTTAGAATATCCAGTTGGCTTTGAGCCCACTCAAAGTCACCTGTGAAATACGACAGCATGGCATTTTTATACCTCGCTTTCTCACCCACAGCCGCTTCGGGCATGGCTTTGTCGACCTGAGAGTATAATAGGGTCGCATCCCATTTCTTTCCATCCATTAAGTAATAGTCTGCGAGACGGATTTTAGCCCGGGATTGCACCAGGGGGTTCATTCCCGGAATATTGACCATTTGCTCCAAAATCTCAATTGCTGCGGGAATATCATTCAAATAAAAAGCTGCTACTCGCGCCTGATCTCCCATAATAGAAGCTGTCCTGGGATTTCTGCCCTTTTCGTCGAGCAATTGATTATAATCATTAAAAAGCAATCGAATATCTTCTTTTTTAAAATCAAAACCTGTGGTCAATTGCTTGAGTCGTACGTTTAATGACTTTTGTTGAGCGGCAAAATAATAGGGAGACTCCTCACCTTTTTGTTCAATAATATAGTCGTACCCTTTCTGTGCTGTGATAAAATCTCCCGCATTCTCAGCGGATTGTGCCAGATTATATACGCGTCGACCATTCTCAAAATTCCGGCGGTCCAGCGCTTGCATTTGTCGCAAAGCTGCTCGAAAATTCTCCGATTGCACAGCCGACCAGGCCAACAATTCGGGATACTGTTCCTTATCTCCTTCTTCCTGAATAAGGGCGTAAACCTGGTCCTCCAGCATTTCAAAGTGTTCGTTCTCTGTCAAATACCTTTGGAATAAGGTTTTTACCTGATCTAGTCGTCGCGGTTGGTCTTTTAGTGTGATGAGAAAAGAGGCAATCATATTGGAGATGTCACCCTTCTTTTGATAAAGTCCTCCCAGATTATTAGCAAAAACAACTTCATCCTTAAGCAGCTCTCCTCCTCGTTGATAGGTTTGAATCGCATAATCTATTTCGCCATCTCTGTAAAATTTCTGAGCAAGCCGGAGAACATCCGACCGATTGGCCGGCATAAATTTTATGGCATCGCTGAACGCAAGCTGGCCTTTTTCCACTTCCCCTTTTTGTCGATATACCTGACCCAGCATGTAGTGGTACATGGACTCACTTTTGTCCTTCTTTAGTTTTGACTGAAGTGTCTTTTCGGCCTGATCATATTGGCGGAGCTGTATTAGACAGTCCACATACCTTTCGGTAAAGGTGGTGGTATTACTATGCTTTTCGTGGAGCTGTCGATATAGTTGAGCTGCTTTTTCGTATTCCCCATCCTTGTAATACTGTTGAGCCAATTGAGCAGACTGAGAGAATATCCAGCTGCTGCATAACATAAAGAAACATGTCCAAATTCCAATCCGTAAACTCATAATTATTCCTTATACCTTGGTGAACGATGCGGGTGCACCAAAAGTTGTTTTTTTCGTTTTGATATTAGACCCCAGAAGGAAGCCAGCGTACAAAGGTAAACTTATTCAAGGGCTTGGAAAAACCGTTAATTTTAATCAAATTGAGGGGAAAAAATGAAAGACCCCAGAATTTCAGATCTGATCGAAAAAAGCACTGGGCCAGGTATAGATCTGATTGGATTTCCGTCAGATGAGGGCGTAGAAAGAAATGGAGGACGAATCGGTGCATCTGAAGCTCCGGAATTCATTGCTGAAGCCTTTTATAAATTAACCCCTCACCCGGCCTATTACGATATTCACAAGAAATTAATTTCATCCAGCCAGAGGCTCCAGATCGTACCCAAAACGACATCGATGGAAAATCACCAGAAAGCACTCGGGATAAAAGTGGCGAAATCCCTTCAAGCAGGTCGCTACCCGGTTATTCTGGGAGGGGGACACGAAACCGCTCTGGGACATTTTTTGGGCTATACCCAGCAAATGGAATCGGTAAGTATTGTCAATATTGACGCCCATGCCGACGTCAGGCCGTTCAAGAATGGAAAAGCCCACTCGGGCTCCCCGTTTCGCCAGGCCTGGGAGCATCCCAGCGGCAAGTTAGATGAATATTTCGTTCTGGGACTGAATCCGGCTTCCTGTGCCGTTCAACATCTTCAATTTGTGAGTGACTGTGGTGGGTATGGGTTTGAAAGTCAGCTTTCCGTGAAGCAGGTAGAAAAGACTCTACATGAAGTTGAAAGTCCTCAAATCATGGCTACAATGGATATGGATGTAGTAAAGCAGGGGGAGGCGCCGGGTGTGAGCGCAACCAACGCCAGCGGTATTTCTTCCACTCTTTGGCTGGAAATAGCTCAGTTATTTGGTAAACACCCTCGTGTTACTTCTTTGGATATTTCTGAAGTGAATCCCCGCTTCGACCAGGATCAGGCAACTATAAAACTGGCAGCACTCACTGTATGGAAGTTCTCACTGGGGTTAGCCATGCGAATAGCTCCCTGATTAGGTTGACACTAGTGTCATTACCACTAAATCCGTTATAGACCAAGTCTTGTTCTATTTGCTCATATCTTCGTTGCCTCTACTAATAGGCTCCTTCGTCGCGCCTTGATCTGAACAATAATCTTCTGCGACTTTTCCATACTTATTTCGTGGTAATGACACTGGTGACTTTTTCAAATGCATGGTCGTAAGCCCCTATTATTTCGGGCCAATAATAGCGCGAAATATGTTGCTGTATGCGTAAATCTGGCGGTCTGGGAGCTGCCAAAAACTGGGTGAGCTTTCCCTCCAAACTTTTCATTCCAGAGTAGAGGTACTCGCTATGTAAATCAAGGGGTATGTGCTCGGGATATGACAGTCTATTCGGAAGTAGAGGGTACGTCAGCCGAGAAACGGCCTCGAGAACTGAGATTCCAAAAAATTCCTGTAAGGAGGTGACGGGAACTACATCCGCTTGCCAAAGCAAATTGTAATATTCTGCCCTCGTATCAACGAATCCCCAGTGTATGATCCGCCTGGCCAATCGATTTCGCGCCTCTGTAAAAATAGAGTGCGTTGCAGGATTAGATGCGCCCAGTACGATAAGTTGAAAGTCAACACCTCGATCTTGCAAGCGATATAACATTTGAAAAAAAGGTCGAGGTGCTTTATCAAAATCCCAACGGTGATTCCACAGAATAACAGGCGGTCCTGACTCCTTTTTACTTGCAGGAGGAGATCGGAACTCTTCCGGAGCCTCAATTCCAACGTACAGGACTTCACTTTTATCAGAAATTAAGGGCACCTGATCGGTCCACTGGTAATCGGGAAATCGATCAATGGATGTCGCAATGGCTTCGAGAAAGCTATTCCGATGAAATTCCGAATTAAAAAATATGCGGTCGACAGCCAGACAAGAAATTGCATGAATCATCTCTAAACTCGGCTGCCGTTGGGGCCTTTTTCCTTTTTTGGGCATAGTCGGATATACGAGTTGATTTTCGTGCATGTATAAGACTGAGGGAATAGTTTGCCAATCCGCAGGCAACAGCCCTCGAATGGCTGCGACATTAGCCATACTGGAGTAAACCAGCAAATCTGGTCGGATACCGTCCACCATTTTTTGAACCATAACTGGCGCACTTCCGATCATGCGCCACTTCCAATACCTTCCGGGAAGACCTACAATATCAACCGTATGCTGAGAATGGGCGCTCCATTGTTCAGCCCATTGTTTGTGACTTCCACCCAAAAAGGGCTCCACAAGTAATATTCGCATAGCATTCAGGCGATTTAGAGTTCCCGTTCTTTTTGCCAACGATCCCAATCAGACTCGTAATCAATATCGTACAATTCAGGTAAAATATACATCGACAGTCCGAGCTTGGATGCTAAATCTACGGTTTTTGAAAAGACTTCTTCGTGACTCCAGGATCGATTTACAAATAAATCGGGATAGGGCTCTTTGCTTCCCAACAAATAAAAACCACCATCTTCCGAAGGGCCCAGGACTAAATCCACCTGATCTAATGCTTTAAACGCTTTTCGAAAGTGAGCCACTCCCAAGCCTGGACAATCAGCACCGATCATGACTGCTTTTTCATGTTCATTTAATCCCGCCTGCAAGGCGGCAAGCATGCGGTCACCTAAATCGCCTTCAGCTTGCAAACGACTCTGAAGTCGGGAGGACGGAAATACACCAGGATCTTGTTTTGGCGATTGAAAAACGTATGATGTCGACGATTTTATGGTCGCGGCTAAATTTAGCGTTTGAGTATAAAGCTCTTTATATATAGTAAGTGCCTGAGAAATTCCAACAGTAGCCGCCAATCGGGTCTTCACTCGTCCGGCTTCGGGATTCTTAGCTAAAATGAGAATCGCATTGGAAGTCATTATTCCCCATTTTTATTTTCCACCCGAACTGTAGAGCCTTCCTTTAGTCGTTGAAAAACGGCCGAATATGGGCCGGAAGCCACTTGATCACCCACTCCAAGGCCGGATTTTATTTCAATAAACTCAGCATCTTGTAAGCCGGTTTCCACGCGAACTTGTCTTACGGTATCCGATTCGATAATAAAAGCTACCTCCTGAAATTGATCTTGAATCGCGGAGGTCCGCTCCTCCTCGTCATCTTCATCGCGAGTAGTAATGGCTCCAATAGGAGCAGCAACCACATTTTCAGCACCACGAGTTTTGATTTCGACATTGGCATTCATACCGGGACGAAACGGGAATTGGCGATCTTTTTCGATCAGGTCGGCATAGGATGCCGAGTCGATTCGAATCTTAACGATGAAATTTGTCGCTTGTTCGGTATTGATGCCACTCCCGGAAGTAGCTGATCCGATATCAGCAGCAGAACTCGCAATTTCAGTTACATAACCTCTGAAAATACGACCGATGTAGGCGTCAACTTCAATATCTACTTCATCGTTTTGATTGAGCCGAATGATATCATTTTCACTTACCTCTACCCGCACCTCCATAGAGTTGAAGTTAGCAATTCGCATCAGTTCAGTACCTGTCATTTGTATCGTACCTACGACACGCTCGCCCTCCTCCACATTGAGTTTCGATACAATCCCATCCGTGGGGGCGTAGATAGTCGTCCGATCCAGACTGGTCGTCAATTCTTTCAAACTCGCGCGAGCGCTCTGCACATTGTACCTTGCTGCTTCTACGGCTTTTTGGGCGGAGCGCAATTGAGCCTTCGTCGATTTTAAATTCGCCTCGGCATTGTCCAAATTGAGTTGTGATTGTTCCAACTCCTGGCTGGAAATAACCTCCTCTTCATACAAGTTGGTGTTTCTATTATGAATAACCCGCTGTGTATTGACCTGGGCCTGGGCCTGTTCCACCTGGGCTTCCGCCTGAGCTTCGCCAGCTTCATTCTGGGCAAGTTGAGCAAGCGCACTATTCACACTCGCCTGGGCTCGCTGAACCTGAGATTCTATTACTTCCGGGTCAATCTGAGCAATGAACTGACCCTCTTTCACGGAGTCGCCCTCACGGACGGACAGGTCGAAAATCGCACCACTCACATCTGAGCTGATCTTGACTTCCTTTTCGGGGTAGATACGACCGGAGGCTTGAACCGTTTCCAGAATGTCGCGTTTTTCAATCGTGCTGCTCTGAACAAGCATTCCTTCATCAGTGGAGCGGTTAAAATAAGCCAGTAGCATCAATAGGGCGACTGCTATTAATCCTCCAATTATCCAATATCTTCTTTTTCTGCTTTTAGCCATGGCTATAGCTTTATGGGGTTTCCTAAATAAAAGTCGACAATCTTCTGTCGAAATAAATAATCATATTTTGATACAGACATTTGTAACTGAGCAGACTGCAAGCGTTGTTGACTCTGAAAGAAGTCGAAGGCGCTAGCACTTCCGAGATCAAATTGCTTCTGCGTATTTTCAAATGCGATCTGAGCGGCTTCAAAGGCGGACTGAGATGCCTCATAACTTTTTGAAGCCGCACGCAAATCTGCTACCGCTCGTTCTACATCAATGCGGATCGTTTGCTCTTGCAGATCTAACTGGCGCTCAGCACGCAATCGCTGTATCTTTGCCTGCTGAACATTAGCCCGATTATTATAATTGCTGTAAATGGGGATTCCGAGTTGTAAGGCAAAACCAAAACCGAGGTTATTATCCATCTGTTCTAACCATCCGGGTGTGACAAAAGTGGGACTCGCCGAAAGGAAAGTCAACTCGCCCATCTCCCCTTGAAATTGGGCCGGTACGCGTTGAGTCTGAAGCTCAGTGCCTTCCAAAAACCGCCCTTGAGTGGAGTAATTCGAGTTTACGTTGAGCCCAAGGCTTAGTGAAGGGAAGAAGGCAGATTGAGAAATTTTTCGGCCCAGACGCGCAGATTGTACATTCATTTCGGCAGCTCGATACACGGGCTGAGTCGCCAGTGACCGTTCAAAAATCTCCGTAACACTTCGGACCTCCATACTTTCCACCTGGACATCCGCAGGCGGAGCTGCGATATCAAAAGGAGTATCTATTTCCAATTGGAGAGCTTGCTTGAGTTGTAAAAGAGCTAAATACGCATTATTTTCAGCATTGACCCACTGTTGCTTTTGAGCCGCTAGTTCTGCGCGTAATTCATACTCTGCAGCTTTGGGCTGCGCTCCGGATTGAACCAGGCGCGACGTGCGATCCAATTGATTTTCAACATTTTTATATTGCGTTTCCGCAATCTTTTCGTTCTCTTTGGCTAATAAAGCATTTAAATACAAATTTGCAATTTGAAGGGACAAATCGAGTTCTGATTGTTCATAATTAAGAGCAGCCACTTGTTGGTCAATACCCGCCTGACGAATACTATTGTTGATTCGATTGTAATTGAACAAGGTGAGCCCTGAATTGACTGATATGCTGTTGAACCCCAAACCCGTGGTAATAAACTCATTGGAGGTAGGGTCAATGGTACGTCCGAAATTATACCCGAAATTAGATGAGGCGCTCAAACTTGGCCACCGGCTGTGGCGGGTCCGGCGGGCCTCTGTGTTTGCCGCACGTTGATCGAGGTATGACAAAGCAAGGTTTAAGTTATGTTCGCGAGCATAATCCACACATTCCTCGAGAGTCCAGGGGGAGGTCTGTTCTTGTGCATGGACCCCTGCACAGGTCATAAATAGACACAAAAAGAATATCATCTGCTTCATAGTCATCTCCTTTACGCATAAATGTAGTTGTTCTGAAAGCTTCAGGTGTTTCTATGCGATAAACGAGTGAATATATTCGACAAATATCAATTCCAGCAGACTTTTAGGATAGAATGAGGTCTCTAAAGCCCTGCGTATCTATTATAGCTTTTCATTCTTCAATTTATCGCAAATCTTCGGGTTAGCGATGGGAGGGAGCGAAGCGCCCGAAGCCAGATATTTAGGGCTGAATAAAAAGAAAATACAAGCGAGTTCGATCTACCTTATTGCACCGGGCATGAATCTTAGGGGCTGAAGGGCCGTGTCCCGACCGTAGCGACCGCGTCCTGGACGCGGTAACCCCCAAATAAAATTTACAAATCGGCGGAACGGAACGTTTTCATGCCAATGAGTTGGTCGTAAAAAGTGCCAAACGGACGGTAGTAAATGAAAACGAGATAATCGTTGATGGTTTCAAAACGGCTGCCCTCAATTTCGGTCCAGTCGACCTCGCCGGTGATGCGGTCCCGAGTGACATACAAGTACTCAAAATAGCCCTGTTTGAGCATGAGGGTTTTGTAATATACTTTTTCAGGTTCGTCGTAATTGAGCCGGGAGTCCTCATCTAATTTATAATCATTAAAGCCCCCCACCAGGTAAACATCTTTCCCGGGAATTTCGGCCATATTCAGAGAGAAGTGAACATTGACATATTGGCTCATCAATTCGATTCGACGATTCATCTGATCTTCTTCTTCATTGAGGATGAGCCCAATTTCTTCCTCCTCCGATGCGGTGATGGCGACGCGCCGAATGCCATCCATATTTTGAAAAACATAACGTCCGTTAATGTCAAAATAAGTAAAATAATTGGTGCCTCGCGGTCGGTCGGTCTGCAAAATGACATCAATCGTGTCGGTTTCCCTGTAAATATTGAAAACGCGCTCGGTCCTAAAATTTAGATTTCGAATATCAAAGTATCGAAACTCCTTTATTGCTGGAAAAACGACTTGAGAGGGATAGCGAAAGGACATTTCGTTCAGCTGAACGGTCTGGGGGGCGATATGTGTATACCCGCGGGACCAAACTCCATTTTGATAAACATATGCATTCACTTCCTTAAAGGGATTTCGAATGGAAAAGTCGTCAAATCCCGCGTAAATATTGATTTCATGATGAGTGCGACTAATACTGGCCCGACGAGGAACAATTTGTTCTACCCGGATATCGACCCGATTATCAACAACCATAAAGCGGCGGGAAAAAGCAGGGTACCGCTCCCCGTTGATGTATTTATAGACAAATAAAACGTAATTACCTGATATCAGGAATTCATTTTCAGCATTTGGGAGCTGAAGGTTAAAATGGGCATAGGGGACGTCAGTTCCCAATGAGAGCTCAAAATCAAAAATATCTTCTTCAACAAATCCACGTCGGTAATCAAATTCTCGAAGTTCTGTCGAGTATTCCCAGTCCTGATTGCAATGGTAAAAGCTATATCGGTACTTACTAAATTCGCCATCGAGGTCATCAAAGCGAAGCGTGAGACTGCCTTTATCCAAATCGACGATGGGATATCCAGTGACGATACCTGTGGGGTGAAAAGCAATAGACCGAACTTCATTTAAGTATACAGTGTCGATCGCAGGCAGGTCTGGAACTTCAGGAGAATTCGCATAGGTCAAGAAAGGAAGGAGTAATATGCCAAAAATGTGCCGAAGGTGAATCATGAAAAGGATATTTACGACTATAAACAGGTTCAACTCTATCAAAAGTACAGATTATTGAATAAATTATGGAGCTGGTGCGCTAACAAAACGAGAATCTGCGTCTAAAAACCGCCAGGGCCAGTGGATACACTCTTCAGCATAGTCAATTCCTATGCGAGGGGCGGATTGTACTTTAGGATTGGATTGGGGGCTTCGAAAAAGGTGAATGGAAGATGATTTTTGATTTATTGGGCGGTTGTTATCTGCCTTGGTGATGCCCAGGGCTTTAGTGAGTTTACCCGGGCCATTGGTCCATTCCCTGCGCGGCCGGCCTGAGCGTCGCTCCGATTGTCTTTCCAGGCCCCAAATGGGTTCGATCGCTCGTATCAATATGGCATGAGCCGCTCCCTGCGGACCGGTGACGATATTTAGTAGGTGATGGATCCCATAGCATAAATAAACGTAGGTCCTTCCCCCCGCTTCGAACATAACTGAAGTCCGTTTAGTATATCGATTCAGGTGAGCATGACAGGCCTTGTCTTCCGGGGCTTTATAGGCCTCTGTTTCGACAATTCGCCCTCCGGTTTGCTGTCCTTCCTTATCGCTGATTAAAAACTGGCCGATCAGGTCGTGCGCCAATCGAACAGGATCGGGATTGAGAAACCAATCCGGATCAATAGGCAAGAAGGAGCCTAAATCTAATGAAGGATTACTCATGAGAAGAACCTTTGGATTTCGCTAGCAGATTTCGACCTTGACAACAGATCCAAATTATCTTCGACTGTAGTTCGGAGATTCTTTGGTGATATGCACATCGTGCGGATGGCTTTCGGTCACTCCGGCAGCAGATATTTTTATAAACTGGGCATTCATCAATTCAGAAATCCTGGCGGCACCGCAATATCCCATACCGGCCCGGAGCCCCCCTAAATACTGAACCATAATTTCCGCCAAAGCCCCTTTATATGCAATTCGCCCCTCAATACCTTCGGGAACGAGCTTCTTAATATCATCTTCCACATCTTGAAAATAACGATCCTTTGATCCTTGCTGCATGGCTGGAATAGAGCCCATACCGCGATATACTTTGTATTTTCGACCCTCATAAATCACAGTCTCACCGGGAGCCTCTTCTACACCGGCAAACAAACTTCCCGCCATAATGCTACTCGCTCCCGCTGCTATGGCCTTGGCAATATCGCCTGTGTATCGAATACCCCCGTCACCAATAATCGGAACATCCGTATGCTTTATAGCTTCATAAGCCTTGTTGATCGCTGACAGCTGAGGAACACCCACACCTGCTACAATACGCGTGGTGCAAATACTACCCGGGCCTACACCTACTTTTACGGCGTCTACGCCGGCCTCAACTAAAGCTAGCGCAGCCTCACCTGTGGCTATATTCCCGCCTACGATCTGCAAATCGGGAAACTCCTTTTTAATCGCACGAACTGTATCCAGGACCCCCTTACTATGTCCATGAGCGGTATCAACAAAGACAACATCGACATCAACTGTTTTCATGGCCGATACGCGATCCAGCGTATCTGCTGTGACTCCGACAGCTCCCCCAACCATCAGTCGGCCATAGCCGTCTTTATTGGCATTTGGGAAGTCTCGGACTTTCATCAAGTCTTTATAGGTAATTAAACCTGCCAGGCGGCCCTGATCATCAATCACAGGAAGCTTTTCGATTTTATATTTTTGAAGGATATCCTGCGCGCGTTCCATTCCAGTGCCCAAAGGTGCTGTCACTAAGTTCTCCCGCGTCATGATGTCCGTTATCGGGCGAGCCATATTTTCCTCAAAACGCAAATCGCGGTTAGTGAGAATTCCAATGAGCTCATTGTTGTTATTCACAACGGGAATCCCCCCGATCTTAAACCGTTTCATTAGCGCCAGAGATTGACCGACAGTAGCATCCTTGGTCAAGGTCACCGGATCGATAATCATTCCACTCTCCGATCGCTTTACACTGCGGACTTGCTCTGCCTGCTCTTCAATCGTCATGTTCTTGTGAATCACACCCAGACCACCTTGCCTGGCAATAGCTATCGCCAGATGCTTTTCAGTCACCGTATCCATAGCGGCCGATACGATCGGAGCCTGAATGCGAATTTCTCTGGTCAATTGAGTGGATATGTCGACATCGCGCGGGAGTACTTCCGAGTAGGCCGGCACGAGCAATACGTCGTCAAAAGTGAGTCCTTCTTCCTTAAATTTTGTCTGGCTGTGGGCTGTATTCTGTTCCATGTGCAAAAATAAAAACTTTTTATCCTTTCAAAGACAAAGCTTTTTAATTTTGTGCAAACACACCCGAAATGCTCGAAAAATAGCCGAATAATAATGATTGAAGTATATACCGATTCGTATTTTATGAAGCAAGCTTTGCAGGAAGCCGAAAAAGCAGCTGAGAAAGGAGAGGTTCCGGTGGGAGCTGTTATCGTATGTGGCGGTCGGATTATCGCTCGCGCTCATAATGCCACTGAACAGTTGACTGATGTCACCGCCCATGCCGAAATGATGGCTATCACCGCAGCAAGCGAAGCTTTAGGTGGGAAGTTTTTAGATCAATGTTCCATCTATGTCACCCTGGAGCCCTGCCCCATGTGCGCTGGAGCTC
The DNA here is from genome assembly GCA_964626595.1 of uncultured Saprospiraceae bacterium. Classification (GTDB taxonomy): domain Bacteria; phylum Bacteroidota; class Bacteroidia; order Chitinophagales; family Saprospiraceae; genus JAWLFI01. The sequence goes on along the minus strand of CAZVFU010000024.1, from coordinate 1,800 downwards.
TCCAATGGGCGCGGATAGGAAAATTGGTATATGGAGCGGCAGATGAAAAACGAGGGTATGTACAATATGACCCCCACTTATTACACCCGACAACAGAGGTGGCTTACGGCTTAGAACAAAAGGCTTGCGCCCAATTATTAAAGGATTTCTTTCGCGCTCGGCGATAATCCGGTTCATTTTTTAATCATCACGAGTAGTCATTTCTTATTTCTGAGAGACAATCCCAAGCCTGATTGCTCGACCCCGCTTTAATAATGCATCGCTATGGAGAAAATCAAAAATACCCCTTCCCCCCTCTCTGCCGGTATCAATAAACCTCATTCTTACCTTTCCTTCAAACTACACTGCGACCTTATGGCCAACATGTTAAATAAAGTTAAAGATTTGCATACACACTCGAAAACATTGTATTTTAGGTGGAAATGATATGTCATGAACCAAGCTTATATTCTGATTTTACTTAGTGTTTTTCTATTCTCGGCCTGCAGCAAAAACCTGACTTACCTACATCGCAATGCGGTTGAAGATAGCCGCATGCTGGATAAAGATATGAAAGGCATTCAATTTTACCTCTCAAATGAGTTAATCCTCGAGCGCTCACTGACTCAGAAAAAAAGTCAGGTTCGCGATGGAAAAATCATTGTAGAAAATGCCGGTGAGGTTGAACGAATTCGCATTCCCGCCGAAAGTCCCGGCGTTTTTGTCTTTAGTCCCGATGGAGAAAAAATGGCCATCTCGTTTTCGGAAAACGATGATGCCTTCCTTATGTTTGGTCCCAATCCCAACGAAAATAACCGATACACCCTCCTGGGAAAAAACTGGAACCGGGACTACGGTGAGGTCACCTATAGAAACAAAACTTATTTTGTCAGCCGACGCAGCGCCATGACAGGTCTTCTCGTTGACCTCAAGTACAAACAACAAACTCGCGAGCGTCGGGAAACCCTTCGTGGGCGGCGCATTGATTAAAAATTCCCATCCCTAAAATATACTCAGGAACCCTTACTGTAGACCTTTTCGCATGGGTACAAATCGGTAGGTGCCCAGCACCTGTCGCTGAAAGGAATTCTTTTTCGTTCGCTTGATTTTATACATCTTCTGGTCCCCCTTTTCTTCTCCGATCGGTACAATCATCCAGCCCCCCAAGGTTAGTTGTTGCAATAATTCCGTTGGAACTTCTGCCGGGGCGGCCGTCAGCAAAATCCGATCGAAAGGCGCCATCTCCGGCCAGCCCTTAAAGCCATCGCCATAGCGCATATGAATATCTCCAAAACCCAATGTTCTAAGTCGTTTCTGACTATGCGAATATAGTTTTTCGATCCGTTCTATCGTATATACTTCTGCACCCAGCATCTGCAGCACTGCCGCCTGATAGCCCGATCCGGTCCCTATTTCCAGCACCTTTACGCCCGGCTCCACCTTCAGCCACTCCGTTTGCCGGGCGACTGTATACGGCTGGGATATAGTTTGCTCACAGTCTATGCGAAATGCCTGGTCTTTATACGCCCACTCATCAAAAGCCACATCCAGAAAATAATGCCTCGGAAGTTCCCAAAACACATCTAAGATGCGCTCATCTTTTATCCCCTTCCTCCTCAAGTCCTCCACCAGCCGTTTCCGCATCCCCTTTTGTCGATACGTATCTCTATACTCACTCTCCATCTTACAAATATAGCAGACTCCTCCGAGCTATCCATCACACTTTTTTATATTCTTATGATTTGGGCGTGCCCCCAAACAAGTTGGGGGCGCTTGTATCATTGTAACAATATCAATAAAGTTAGCTAGCTTAGCAGGGAG
>CAZVFU010000023.1:0-30391 GCA_964626595.1 uncultured Saprospiraceae bacterium | reverse complement strand
GCAGGAGATCCCGGATCAAGTCCGGGATGAGGAGTTTTTTTTAGTTTGTTTTGGGATGCGGAATGTAATCGTAAAACAGGGGCTTAAGCAAAGACAAAGCCGCTCTTTCATGAGCCTTCCCTCGCCCCCAGCCTCTAAAGGGGAGCCACGCCTGTCTCTTTCATTGCACTCACGCTAGCCCGCCCACACTCTTTCATCACCTTTTTGTCGCCAAAAAGGTGTCAAAAAGCGCCGGGCTGGTCCTCGCTGCCGGTCGTTCTTAGCGCTCCTTCGCCTAATCCTTACAAACTCGACCCGTGCGGGGCACGGGCCTCAAACAGTGCAAGGATTTCGACGCCTGCGGCGTCGCCGGCGAAGATCGCGTAGAACGTCGACGGCCGCTGCGGAGGCCCGGACCTAAAATATGCCTGCGCGCAGGGCCGTCATTCTCTTGGCGCTCTTTTCAAGGGTGTCTTTTTCTATATTGATCATTTTGAAATTACCGATATCTAAACCGCGAAGCGGTGAATTTATTATAGAAATGTATAAACATAAAAACGAATCCGAACCCAAAATGGGTGGCATTATGATATCGCAGGCTGTGAAGAAAATGTATTGTGTATTTGAATTCGTGGAGATTCAAAATTTTGCATCTCCACCCAAATTTAACAAAATCAGCACCTTACAATCATTTTCTTAGCGTCCTGAACGTTATTCTGCAAGAGATCCCGCGTCAAGCGCGGGATGACGATAAGGTGTTGTTGGGATTCGATATTTGTAGAGAGGAAAGGCATTGCGTCTTTACCCATTACCAACCCACCACAAAAGGGACCATGACTAAACGCTCCCTCTCAAAAAAATACAATCCCCAATCCTGCTAATCATTGAATCAAAAAAATCAGTGGTTCAGACAATTGAGCCAGCGTGCAGGATAGTTTAGTTTATAGCGCATATTTTTCCCTAATCTTGCCTTGATCCCTATCGGGCGCAAACTTAAATGAAAACTCTAAGGCCTATGACTAAAAAAGCCCATCAGAATGCATCCGATGAGCTTTATGTGGTGCCCTGAACTGGAGTCGAACCAGCACGCCCAATGAAGGGCACAAGGCCCTCAACCTTGCGCGTCTACCAATTCCGCCACCAGGGCAGCGGAATGCAAAATTAGTACAATCAGGCAAATAACAAATAATTCTTCCCATTATTATTCTCTCTGGGGCTTCTCACTAACCGCTATTTCTTATCTCAGTAAAGATGATTCGCCAGATTTCTTTTTAGTGTGAATAGTTTACCTCAGTTGAGCTATCAACTCCATAAGATCCTGATCCCTCCAGCCCGGTATGACGAGATGTGCCTTGGGCAAATCCTCCTCTGCTCCTACTCCAACGGCTGTAAAGCCACCGGCCAGTGCCGCTTCTATTCCTCGAATGCCATCTTCAAATACAATGATCTCCTGGGGATGAAGTTCCATTTGCTCTGCCCCTTTTGTAAAGACCTGTGGATCGGGTTTGGAAAGGTCGGTCTGCGTGCCGTCAACCATAACATCAAATAGTGAGGTCAACTCAAGAGCTTCCAAAACAGTTTTTGCATTGGTACTGGCTGACCCCAGTCCAATTTGGAATCCCATTGCCTTTGCCTCTTGAATGAAAGGCACAACGCCGGGCAAGGTGTCAGAGGGCTGAAGATCGGAGATCAAGTGTTGATACAACTGGTTTTTTCGTTTTGCCAGTATATTTTTGTGCTCCGGATTCAGTCCAATACTATTCCAAAGTAAAATCAGGTCTAAAGATTCCATCCGGCTCACGCCTTTTAGCTTTTTATACTGGCTTGGACTCAAGTGCCCACCGATAGCGTGCGCTAGTTTTTGCCAGGCCTGGAAATGATATTGGGCGGTGTTTGCAATCACCCCATCTAAATCAAAAATAAGGCCCTTGTATTTTGTCATATATACTTCAATCGAAATGATTGGATGGAAAATGCTCTCGAAATTCACCTCCTGCAAGAGAATGGAATGTACAGAAATTTCCTTATCCCAGGCCGAAAATAAGCAATTATAGCCACTCAGGCTCAATGAAGGCAGCAAGCCTGCGTAAGCGATGTGCAGGGAGGGCCGCCTTTGTGGCGGTCCTGTCCAAGCTCTCCCCTGCTTTATTGGGGAGAGCGCTGGACCGAACGCATGTGGAGCCCGAAACGTAGCGACGCCGTCCGCCGCCTGGCGGGCGGCGATACGCCCTAATTACTATGAAAAACCAAATGAATTTGATGGGAAATATGGGTGTATAAAATCTTGGCATGGGCATTTTGACGGAGACCCTGGCCCGCCGTCTGGAGAAGCTGTACAACTTGATCTATCTGTTGAATATTAAGTAATTTGGCCAAATTTTTGACGGGCTTTTGGTGATCAACAGGCAATCGCAATTGTTCTGCTCCGAGGTACTGATGTGTGAGAATGGCCTGAAGGGTATTGAGACCGACCTGAATGAGATGTTTTTGGGCCTCGCGACCCATTTTCGCAAAAGCATCTGCACGCTGTATGATATCCGGAGGGCGCCCAGTATAACAAGCTCGCATCCAATCCACAAAGTCCAAAAAACCGGCATCCTGAGCTTGTTCAACCGATCGCAAAGCGGTGTTGAGGTTTCCATTAGCCTGAAATGCCAGGGACTGCGCCGTCGGGGAATCTACCTTTTTTTCATTCTGTAAAAATGCCTGTATATCGTCGTCGGTGAGCGGATCAAGCACGAGTAACCTACAACGCGACAAAATGGTATTGAGAATCGACTCGCGTCCCTGAGCGAGTAAAAAAATATACATTCCATTCGGAGGCTCCTCAATCATTTTGAGAAGCCGATTGCCATCCAGTGCGAGATGATCGGCCATCCAAATGACCAAAAATTTTTCTTCGCCCTGATAGCTCTTCATACCCGCAAATTCAATGATGTCCTGAATTTCACGAACATTGATATTGAACTGTTTATTTTCTGCTTCGATTTTCTCTTGCCAATCGGAAAGTGAGGAATAGGGCTGCGTCATCATCATTTCTTTCCACGACTGAATAACATCAGCGGAAGTAGACCGGGACCCAATTGTGGGCACGGTCCAATGAATATCGGGATGTGATAGGTGGTGCGTTTTTTGACAATTACTGCACTCCCCGCAGCTATCACCTCCTTCGGGATTTTTGCAGAGCATTCGCGCGATCAAGGCCCTGACAATGGGTAAGCCGCCTCGACCCGGAGGACCTAACAAGATACTGGCATGCGGAACCTTGTGGTCCTGCGCTGCGCGCTGCATTAATTGTTTCACTGAGCCTGTACCGGGAATATCTTTAAAAAACAAGAGCTATATTTTGAAAGTAAATGTACGCACTTTCGATCGATCTCCATGAAATTATGGAAAAGCCTGTCCTGAATAAAAAACTAAAGTTGATAAACTCATGTTATAAACTAAAATAATTTATGCGAGTATCTGTCTTTCGAAAAGCGCATTTTAATGCCGCACATCGAATTTTTAATCCGGACTGGACGGATGAAAAGAATGCCAAAGTGTTTGGTAAATGTGCGAATCCAAGATATCATGGACACAATTACGAATTGGAAGTGAAAGTCACGGGAGAAGTCGATCCGGAAACGGGTTACTTGATAGATTTGAAAGACTTAAAAGATATCATCAAGGAGGAGGTGGAAGATCGGATGGATCATAAAAACCTCAATGAAGAAGTATCTGAGTTTAAGGAACTCATTCCCACCGCGGAGCATATAACTTTTGTTATTTACAAGCTCATACGGAAGCGACTCAGTGATGAAATGGATCTTAAAATCAGACTGTATGAAACGCCTCGGAATTTTGTAGAATATCCGGCTTAGTATCCTATAACATATCTTTTCTCAGACGCTGAGTTCGGATTACTTTCCCTTCTTCGCCATATATTCTGACAAAATACATCCCTCTATTCAGATGCGAGATATTTATTTGCACTTCAGTACTATTGGCTTGCTTTTCTGCCACGGGCTTACCCAAAATATCAAACACTTCTACCGAAGAGATCATTTCATCAGATTTGACATGAAAAAAGGAAGCCGCTGGATTGGGAAATACAATGGTCTGCGGTGTAACAGAAGGTTGCTCATTTGACAAACTCATATCCTGGTAGAAATAATACTCGGCAGTGAGAAGGGTATCGCCTGTATTCAGATTTAATAAATGAATAAACACAACGGCAGAGTCACCATCTACACCACGTGGATAGACATGCGCATCCAAATTACCACTACTGTTCGCTGGCAATAAAAAATCTTCAGTGCTTACGTGAGGAAAATAGCATAAGTTGATATCGCAAACTGCGGTTTGCCATTCATTTGATCCGTCGGCAAATATGTGCCGGATTTCTCTTCGCCATTCCACCTGGATGTCTTCATTGGTCTCATTGGTTACCGTTCCTTTAATAACTATATCCTGGCCGACAGAATAATCATTTTCAAACACAATCGTACCATCTGTATCTACATATTCAAATGAAAGACTTTGAGCCTGTAAAGAAAAGGCTGATACGCAAACGATAAAGAGTAGTAAAGTGTGCTTCATGGGTAAAAATTTTACTTTGCCAAATATACGACTTATATTTAAAACAGCAAAGGCGCCCAAAGGGTTCCCCTCACCTCAAGAAATTTGTTTCAGCATAAGGGATGGGAGGTGTAAGGTTTCTCCATCGTATCCGTTCAATAGTAAATTCATATACTTATGCATATTGCCATTCTCGGCAATGGAATCAGTGGGGTGACAGCCGCTCGTTTCATCCGAAAGCATTCTCAACACGACATCACGCTCATTTCCGGAGAAACAGCTAATCCCTTTAGCCGAACAGCGCTCATGTATATTTATATGGGGCATCTACGGCTTCAGGATACCGAATTGTACGAGCCTCATTTTTATGAAGAAAATCGAATCCGGAGGGTGCAGGGCTGGGTAGAATCCATCGATTTTGATGAAAGAAAGCTACATTTCACCCCTTTGAGCAAGCGTAATCCGCTTAGCTATGACCGTTTGATTTTGGCCACCGGCTCTCAGCCTAACCGTTTTGGCTGGCCGGGCGAGAACCTGAAAGGGGTTCACGGCATGTATACGCTGCAGGACTTGCAAGCCATAGAAGATAGCAGTGAAGACCTCGAACGCGCGCTGATTGTAGGCGGGGGATTGATTGGTGTAGAGATGGCTGAAATGTTTCACAGTCGTGATATTCCCGTGACCTTTTTGGTCAGAGAACCGAGTTACTGGAATATGGTTTTGCCTCCTGAGGAGTCTCAAATGGTCAACGAGGAAATTTTGGAACACGGAATCGATTTGCAAATGGATACCGAACTCAAAGAAATTCTTCCGAATGAAAACGGGCATTGCCGGGCCGTTCTTAGCTCAAAAGATGAAGAGATCCCCTGTGGTTTTGTCGGACTGACGGCCGGCGTTCATCCCAATGTCGCCTTTCTACGCGAGAGTCCGCTGGAAATCGAAAAGGGCATCGTCGTTGATGAATACCTGCGCACCAATATTGAAGATGTATACGCAATTGGAGATTGTGCTCAACTTGACAATCCGCCCACAGGCCGGCGCCCCATCGAAGCGGTCTGGTATGTGGGTAAGATGATGGGCGAAACGGTAGCCCATACTATTTGCGACAAGCCCACCCGGTACGATCCTCAATTGTGGTTTAATTCCGCCAAGTTTTTCAATATTGAATATCAAGTCTACGGCGAAGTTCCGGTCCAATATGATGGCGAACTTGATGCCATATTTTATCGCGATGGCAAACGCAGCCTTCGAATCGTGTACCACAATGACAGCCAAAAGGTGGTGGGCATTCAATGCATGGGCATCCGCATGCGCCATGAAATGTGTGAAGCCTGGATCGAATCAGAATCCACTCTGCATGAAGTGTTAAACCAACTCAACGGCGCTTATTTTGATCCTGAATTATTTAAGCCTTTTCACCGGGCATTTGTGGAAAATTACAATCGCACCCACGATCAGCAGGTTCAACTCTCACAAAAGACCGGACTCAGCGCCTTTTGGTCAAATCTGAAAACACTCACAAAAACGCAATAAGCTATGGAACCCTCTTTATCAATCACCGGTCCATCCAAACCCATGATGGGTATTTGGGAAAAAGCAGGCTTAAGCCTGGCGGCCCTGGCCACTCTTTATTTTATCAGCTTTGCTTTCGTGGGTGACATTCTGGGGCCGGGCTACGACCTGAGCCTGCTCCTGGGACTCTATGCGATTGCGACGGCCAGCTACTCCTACGGCATATACCGGGGTGAGGACCCGGGAATAAAAAATGACGGTAATTTCTTTCGCTCCCTGACAGCCAAAGGAGCTATAGGCTGGACAATGGGCGTCTTCCTCACGGGGTTCTATGTGCTTTTGTATTGGTATCCGGCGACTCTGGGGCTTGTGGAAGATGGTCCGAATACGGGAATTATTGCCGTCTTTGACCCCTTGAGCTACTGGATCAAAGACGCGCCGGCCAGTCAGTGGTTTATGTACGGCACCCTATACACTATAGCGATCCTATATTTGGGAGTAAAGTTTATGTACAAATATCGACACAGCAGCTATCATTTGATCCGAACAGGTAGTGTCATGTTTTTCCAATTGGCCTTCGCCTTTCTCATTCCGGAGTTTCTTCAAAAACTAAACCAGCCCTTTTTTGATTTCAAGATGATCTGGCCACTCGACTATTATGCTTTTTTTGACTGGCGTCTCGACCAACTTACATCAAGCGGTAACCTCGGCATATTGATGTTGGTTTGGAGCGTTGCTCTTATCTTAGTCGTAACCCCTATTTTAACCTATTTCTTTGGAAAGCGTTGGTATTGCTCCTGGGTTTGCGGATGTGGTGGTCTCGCGGAAACTGCCGGCGATCCATTCCGTCATCTTTCCGATAAGTCTCGAAAAGCGTGGCGCATAGAGCGCTGGCTCATTCACGCTGTGCTGTTTTTTGTTACAGCCATGACTATTGCTGTTTTACACAGTTATCTTTACGAGAGCTCTGATCCGATATTCAATACCCTGGGCCTATCGGTATTTTTCACACTCCTACTCGGAGGCGGTATAGCTTGGGTACTTCTAGACGAAACGCGTTTCAGGGATCTCGACCCCAAAGCCAAAAAACTGGGTATTCTATTAGCTGCTGTTTTGATCATCCTCTTGTGGGAGTCACAAATAACCGGTCGGTACAACCTCTTATTCCTGCCGGGGCATCAGATTCGGGAATGGTATGGCTTTCTAATCGGAGCTACTTTTAGCGGCGTTATCGGTGTGGGTTTTTACCCTTTAATGGGAAACCGGGTCTGGTGCCGATTTGGTTGCCCCATGGCAGCCATTTTGGGTATACAACAAAAGTTTTTCTCGAAATTTCGAATTACCACCAATGGTAATCAATGCATCAGCTGCGGAAATTGCTCCACCTATTGCGAAATGGGCATTGACGTCAAATGGTATGCACAGCGCGGTCAGGATATCGTTCGCGCCAGCTGTGTGGGATGTGGTATATGCTCAGCCGTTTGCCCTCGTGGCGTCCTTCGATTAGAGAACGGTCCGGACACGACCAATAAAGCGGATGAAGTTAGAGCCTTACAAATAGATTCTTCCGGAGTGAAGTGGAATGCATAATGGGTTTGCCAATGTCCATATTGAGTAATAAATCAGCTGTAATAGCCTGAGGAAAGCACTTTGTTTAGGTGTTTTAATTAAATACTTAAACAAAAAGGAATACTCGGCCGTTAACTTTTCGATTTAACACAAACCCATATGCAAACGAACGGTAAAACTCTCTCCTCACTCAGATATTCAGTGCTTGATAAACCGGTTTCAAATTTACCTGACACCGAAGATGAGATTAAGAACCCTGGTGAAGAAGCAGAGGCCATTGGTGATGATCACATCAGCACTTCGGTGGAAACACCCTTACACCCAGAAGCTTTTGCTATCAGTGATGAGGAAAAAATACTGCGCATTGAGCGACATTTTGCCCAAATCATGGAAACCCTTGGTCTTGATCTCACCGATGATAGTTTAGCCGGAACTCCTCATCGCGTAGCAAAGATGTATGTCAAAGAAGTCTTTGGCGGGCTACACCCCGATCAGCGACCCCAGATTCGTTTGTTTGAAAATACATATGGCTACCATAATTTGCTAATTGAAAAGGATATTAGTTTCAAATCGCACTGTGAGCATCATTTCGTTCCCATCACAGGCAAAGCGCATGTAGCTTATATTCCCAATGAAAAAGTGGTAGGACTTTCCAAGCTCAATCGACTGGTTCAATATTATGCACGACGTCCACAAGTGCAGGAGCGCCTCACACGGCAAATTGGTCTGGACTTAAAGGAGACATTGCTGACAGAAGATATTGCAGTCTGGATTGAGGCCGATCATATGTGCGTATCCATGCGAGGTGTCGAAGATCCCGACAGTTCGACTGTAACATCCTTTTTTAGCGGTCGATTTGAATCAGATCCAGATGTAAAGAATGAATTCCTTCAAGCGATCCGAAAATAATATTTAGGGTGCCGCCGGGTAGCTCCGGGCTACCCGGCCGGGCTATCCACTATTAGTCGGAACCGCATGCGTCGGCACCCGTATGGTTGCGGGGGGCTTCCTCCGGTCGCTCCGTCCTCGAAATCGCCTTCGGCGATCTTCGGGACCTCCTCACTCTACGGTTGCACCAGTCAGGGGCCTCCCCTTCTAAGGAAAACAAACCTGCTTCAGGAGGAAAAATGATAAAGTCATAAAGAGGGCTGAGGCCCTGACTTTCGTCGCCTGCGATTCCGCCTACCGCTTCTATCCCTGGCACAAATAAAGAGAAAGCTCAATGCATAGGAATCACCAAGGCATTAAAAAAAGGGATGTTCCTTTGAGAAACATCCCTTTACATATATTGTAATAATCGAAGCTGTTATCCTTCCAAAGCGGCCGCACCACCTACGATTTCGGATAACTCGCGAGTGATGGCCTCCTGACGGGCTTTGTTGTAGTTGATTTTCAATTCTTTCAACAGATCACTGGCATTATCCGTGGCTTTATCCATGGCTGTCATTCGCGCCCCATGCTCTGAAGCACTAGTATCAAGTAAAAATCTAAAAACCTGTGTTCGCAAAATAGATGGAATCAACTGCAGAAGAAGTTGCTCCTGATCTGGTTCGAAGATATAATCCGCCTGAACCTCCGCGTCAGACGAAGGTGCGGCATCACTTAAATCTGTGTTGACGGGTAAATAGGGATAAACTTGAAAGTTTTGCACGGCGGCATTTCGAAATTCAGAATACGCAATGTCTATGCGATCGTACTTACCTTCACGAAAGCGCTTCATCATAATATTGCTCAGCGCCGCTGCGGCCTCGAAGTCCGGTTTCTCAATCAGACCTACGTAATCGTCCACCTTAGCGGCGCGTGGATATTTATTCTTAAAATACTCACGTCCTTTTTTGCCTATAAACACCAATTTCATGCCCCCATTCTCGACAACATCGGCATATTCTCCATCTAGCTTTTCCCGAGCAGCTTTAATGACATTGGAGTTGAAAGCGCCGCAAAGTCCTTTACTGGAAGTAATAATAAGCATGAGGACATTCTTCACCTCTCGCTTTTCAGTCAATTCTTGCAAACCTTCGGCATCCACATTGCCAGCCAGATTAGCGAGGATTTCTTCCAACTTGTTGACATAGGGACGTAATTCGGTAATAGCATCCTGTGCCTTGCGCAACTTCGCTGCCGAAACCATTTTCATGGCTTTGGTAATTTGTTGCGTATTTTGGACAGATGCCATTCTGTCCCGAACTTCTTTTAAATTAACTCCCATAATACTATTCGGTTATACTACTTGTATTGCTTCACGAGATCCAATGCAAGTTCCTTTACTTTTTGAAGATCCTCATCCTGGTATTTTCCAGCTCTAAAGTTATCTAACACATCAGCATGCTTCTGCTCCAGGGTACTTAAGAAAAACTCTTCGAATTCTTTCACCTTTTCTACTGGAATATCAACCATCAATCCTTTCACACCCGCATAGATAATCGCTACTTGCTTCTCAACTGAAACCGGAGAGTATTGGGGTTGCTTCAGAATCTCCACATTTCGTTTTCCCTTTTCAATGACGGCCTGAGTGGTTGCATCGAGGTCTGAACCAAATTTCGCAAAGGCTTCTAATTCGCGATACTGAGCCTGATCCAATTTCAGCGTACCCGAAACTTTCTTCATCGGCTTGATCTGAGCTGAACCTCCCACACGAGATACCGAAATACCAACATTAATGGCAGGTCGGACACCCGCATTAAATAAATTTGTTTCGAGGAAAATCTGTCCATCTGTAATCGAAATCACGTTGGTAGGAATGTACGCAGAAACGTCACCTGCTTGTGTCTCGATAATCGGCAAGGCTGTCAATGACCCTCCACCTTTAACCATGGGCTCTCCATTTTCATCCTTTTCGCCAACCAAATTTTCGGGCAGATCATTCATTTGTCGGGCCAATTCGTCATCAGCAATAATCTTGGCCGCACGCTCTAAAAGACGAGAGTGCAAATAAAATACATCACCCGGATAGGCCTCACGTCCCGGAGGTCTTCGAAGTAGAAGTGATACTTCACGATAAGCTACGGCTTGCTTTGATAAGTCATCGTAAACGATTAAAGCTGAGCGACCCGTATCGCGGAAAAATTCACCAATACAAGCTCCGGCGAAAGGCGCATAAAACTGAAGTGCGGCAGGGTCAGCTGCTGAAGCCGACACGATGGTCGTATATGGCATCGCTCCATTCTCCTCCAACACCTTGGCCACCTGAGCTACCGTTGAGTCCTTTTGGCCGGACGCGACGTAAACGCAATATACAGGCTCACCTTTTTCGTAATACTCCTTTTGATTGAGGATTGTATCAATCGCAATCGCCGTTTTACCGGTTTGTCGGTCACCAATGATCAACTCCCGCTGTCCCCGTCCTATAGGAATCATAGAGTCAATCGCCTTGATTCCCGTTTGAAGCGGCTCATCTACGGGTTGACGATAAATCACACCGGGCGCCTTGCGCTCCAATGGCATCTCGTATAGTTTCCCTTCAATGGGTCCCTTTCCATCAATTGGTTGCCCCAGAGGATTGACCACGCGTCCCAAAATACCTTCCCCTACTTTCAGAGAGGCAATTCGGCTCGTCCGGGTAGCTTTTGCTCCTTCCTGAATTCCATCATCAGGTCCGAGAAGTACGACCCCAATATTATCTTCTTCCAGGTTAAGCGCAATGGCTTGAACGCCATTTTCAAACTCGACCAGCTCCCCGGCCTGCACCTGAGACAATCCGTAAATACGGGCAATACCATCGCCCACCTGCAAGACAATGCCCGCTTCTTCTAAATTCACTTCCTTGCCGGAATCCGACAACTGTTGCTTGAGAATGGATGATATTTCGTCCGGTTTAAGATTCACCATGGTGACAAAAAGTTTTTATTGAATTAATGAGCTATTTTTTTTCGCAATGTATTTAACTGGTGGACTACGCTCGCATCGTAAATTTTATCGTCAAACTGAACAACAAAACCACCTATTAAATCTGGGTCCACTTCGTGTTCCCACTCGATATGCTTTCGCACACCTTTTAAGTTTCGAATACTTTTTTCTATCGATTGCAGTGCAGATTCGTCCAGCGCTGCAGCCGTTTGAATAGACACTTTCGTTATTTCTTTCAACGCTTGATATTGCGCAATGTATGCCTCAATGATGTCCACCAATTGAGGTGCGCGTCCTTTACTGCAAACCAACTGCAAAAAAGACTTCGTTATTTTTTGACGACCATCTCCCAGTATCGCGAGCAATGCATTAGCTTTTTTCTCATTTGCAATAATCGGACTCCCCAAAAAATGATCTAATTCGTCGTTACCTTTAATCAAGTCATGTAATGAGACCAACTCTTCATAAACGGACTCCACGAGATTTTTCTCTCGAGCCTCCTGAAGTAGGGTTCTTGCATATCTACCTGCTATTCTTTTTACCGACATCTGGATTTAGTTTTTACCCATTTGATCCACTAAGCGAGATACAAGGGCTTTTTGTTCTTCCTCCTGTGAAAGCTGCTTTCTCATAACTTGCTCTGCTATCTCTAGCGCTATGGTGCCCACCTCTTGCTTCACTTCACGCATCGCTGAGGACTTCTGAGATTCAATTTCTACACGAGCATTCTCTACCAACTGATTGGCTTCTGCCTTCGCTTTCTCTTTGGCTTCCTTAACGATGCCATCTGCTGCCTCTTTTGCATCTTTCAACATGGCAGAACGCTCTTCTCGAGCCTCGCGAAGCAATTCGTCATTCTTAGACTGCAGCTCCTCCATTTCCGCTTTGGCCTGCTTTGCGGCATCTAAAGCTTCCTGGATATCATTTTCACGCTTCTTCAAACCACTTGCAATGGGCTTGAAAGCCGTGCGACCCAACACCAACCATACCACTAAAAATATGACGGTTGTCCATAAAAACTGTCCAGGGTCCGGACTTAGGGGTGGAAAACTTGCTAAAAACATAGTTAATGAGTTTAAAGAAGGGGCTGTAACCAACCGTTACATACCCCATCTGTTCTCTGGGGAATTACAATTACGAAATAAATGAAAGAATCAAGGCGATAATTCCAACACCTTCAATAAAGGCGGCGGAGATAATCATCGCTGTTCGGATGTCTCCAGCTGCTTCCGGCTGACGCGCGATAGCTTCTGTAGTACGACCTCCAATCATTCCGATGCCTAATCCGACACCGATAACTGCTAATCCCATTCCAATTGCTGTGTACATAACACTGAGTTTTTAGAAAATGATTAATGTTCTGCATGCGTCTCCACCGCTTGTCCAATGTACATGGCGGAGAGTAATGCAAATATAAATGCCTGCAATACTGCGACAAATATTTCTAAGAGATTCATGGCAAAGGTAAAAGGTATGGAAATCAAAAGACCTACTCCACCGCCCATTAGACTTTCACCAAAATCACTAAATATAAAGATTACGCCGACCATTGCTAAAATCGCAATGTGTCCGGCAGTAATGTTTGCTCCTAAACGTATAAAAAGAGTCACAGGCTTAATAATTAAGCTCACGAGCTCTATAAGTGCTAATACAAATCGAACGGGGATAGGCACACCAGGCATCCATAACATATGTGCCCAAAAATCCTTCGTAGAAACGGCTAGCATTAATATGAATGTAAACAACGCCAAAGCTAGCGTCGTGCCCGCATTTCCCGTCACATTCGCACCTCCAATAAACGGGACCAATCCCAATAGATTGAGAATCAGAATGAAAAAGAATATGGACATGATGAACGGCATATAGCGCTCGTAATTTTTACCAATAAACGGCTGAGCGATTTCATCCCGAATAAAAATAATAAACGGCTCCATAAATGACTGAACCCCCGCAGGTGCCTGCCCGGCTCTTCGCTTCATGGATTTAGCTACGGATCCAAATAACCAAAACATGAGAATAACCGCCAATAACATGGTGGCTACATTTTTGGTGATTGAAAAATCATAAAAAGAAGACGATTCCATGAACGTACCCGGTGCATCCAATGGATAGACCTCACCGTGATACTGAACATATGCTTTCCCTTCGTGATCGCCCTCCTCAATATGTCCAATCTCTTCAATATGCACATTTTCATCTCGGGGGAAGCCCTCACCCAGGACTCGATTAATTCGGCCGTGATTCAATACGTAACCGTTGACTGCGGTATGTCCGTGATCAAATGCTGAGGAAAAAGTCGTCATCAGGCCATCCTCCGAACTATAAGCAATAATCGGAAGAGGAATAGAAAAATTCCCCACGAGATGAATCTCGTTTGCATTTTGAACGTGATGCATGACTTGATCGATATACTTTTCTTTGGTATCAATCGGTTCATCACCAGCTGCTGAAAGTGGGGCACCCATTAGAGTGAATGCCAAAACCAAGCCCAGCAAGGGAAAAGGGAATCTATCGAAATGTAACATGCGTCTAACCACAGCTTTGTATTTGCAATAATCCTTAAAATCACCGCAAAGGTAGTTATTTACGCAACGAAATAAAATATGCCCGCTATTTTTTTTCGGGTTAATTTAAATTCTACCTGGGACTTCACAAACGGTCCCTTCCCTACGCTCAGACTCTACTAAGTGGCGAAGGTAGTTGATCGCCTTTCCCGAATGACCGTCACTTTAATTTGTCCGGGATATGTCATTTCATTTTGAATGCGCTCCGAAATCATAAATGACAAATCATCGGCAAAACCATCATTCACTTTATTTGACTCCACAATCACGCGCAACTCTCGGCCAGCCTGCATGGCGTAGGCTTTTTGAACACCTTCATACGACATGGCCAACTCTTCTAACTCACCTATGCGCTTGAGGTACGATTCAAGAATTTCCCGACGCGCCCCTGGACGGGCTCCGGAAATGGCATCTCCGGCCTGCACAATCGGTGACAACATATTATTCATCTCGATTTCATCGTGGTGAGCCCCTACTGCATTGCAGACGATGGCATTCTCTCCATGCTTTTCACATATCTTCATGCCCAAAATAGCATGAGACAGTTCAGAATCTTCTTCAGCTACCTTACCAATATCATGTAAAAGTCCGGCGCGCTTAGCCATCTTGGCTTGCTTGGGACTGAGCCCGAGCTCTGCGGCCATGGTCGCACAGATGTTCGCCGTCTCGATGGAGTGCTTTAACAAGTTCTGCCCGTAAGATGAGCGGAAACGCATTCGCCCTACCATCTTAACTAAATACGGATGCAATCCATGGATGTCAAGTTCTATTATGGTCCGCTCACCAATTTCTACGATTTGCTCATCCAGTTCTTTTTTGACTTTTGCCGTTACTTCCTCAATTCGAGCCGGATGTATTCGCCCGTCAGCAACCAAACGCTTAAGAGATAATCTACAAATCTCCCGACGAATTGGATCAAAGCTCGAGATAACAATGGCCTCCGGCGTATCATCAACCACTAATTCCGCACCGGTGGCTGCTTCCAGGGCTCTGATATTTCGGCCTTCGCGACCAATGATCTGCCCTTTTAAATCGTCGGACTCTAAATTAAACACGGAAACCGTATTTTCAATCGTGTACTCTGCGCACATGCGCTGAATAGACTGAATCACAATTTTCTTGGCTTCTTTATTAGCAGTCAATTTGGCGTCAGAAATAGTCTGTTTACGCAGGGCGAGGGCCTCGGTCTCCGATTTCGCGCGCACCGCATCCAGCAATTGCTCCTTTGCCTCAGCTTCACTCAATTTTGCAATCTGTTCCAATTGCTTAATTTGCTTTTCATTCGCCTCACTCAGCTCCGCCTTTCGCTTATCCAGCACTCGGATTTGAGTGTCTAAGTTTTTTCGAATCGTTTTGATTTCGCTCTTTTCGGTCTCTAAACTATCGCGCTCACTTTTCCACTTATCCCGTTCGGATTGCAGCGACTTTTCCTTTTCCCGAACTTCCATCTCCCTGTCCTTAAGCTCCTCTTTTTGCTTCGCCTTGTATTCCTGATACTCGTTTTTATACTCAGCAAACTTATCCTTGGCTTCGCGAATCTTCTTTTGCTTAATTCGCTCGTGCTTATTGTCTGCCTGGCTGATTACTTTTTCGGCCTTCGTTTCGGCCTCGTCTATAAGGCGCTGTGCCGTTACACGTGCTTTCTCGATTTCAATATCGGATTTCTGATTGATTTCCTGAACCTTCGTTGCATTGGATTTTTTCAATGCAGACCGTACGACAAGAAACCCTATAACGGCACCTAATATGGCGGCGCCTATAAAAATAAAAATCGACTCCATGGTAATTTCGTTTTATTATGAAAAATGTGAAAACGAAATTCAGCCTTGAACTAAGCCATCTAATAAATCATGAGCTCGGATAAGCTTACTGTGAATACGTTCCACCTCGTCTTCATCCGGACTGCTGCTATCTACTGCATATGTGAGTAAGGTCATCGCCATACAATCCTGAATATCCCGGGAAGAATATACCCTTTTGAAATCCTGAATCTTATCATCCACCTCTCGAGCAATAGCTCGAATCCGTTCAATTTCAGCCTCTCCGGCTTTAATAGGATATACTCGACCCGCTAACTCAATTTTAGCACTCACCACATCTCTCCTGGCTGGATCATTACTCATAATTGCTTCATCTTTTCAATACAATCATCCAACTCGGCTATATACATCTCTAATTCTTGCTGTATAGCTGCTGTATCTACTGTACCACTTTCGTTACCCGATAGTTGATTATTCGATTGCTTTTCACGTAAACGCTGAATTTCCGTTTTATATGAATTAACTTCTTTTTTTAGTTCTTTATTCTCTGTCTTTACATGTTCAAGTTGCGCCGACAGACGCTTGAATTCCGCACTTAACAGCTCAATTTTCTGAATCAATCCCTCAGCACTGTTTTCTATCGGCTGCATCATCTTCAAATATACAATTTTTTTGTCATGTTATTCTCGCTCTTTCTCTTTCCTCTAAGCGCTACCGCAATCGCGCCCCCAATTTTTTCTGCAACATATCGACCATCTTTTGAATCACCTGATCGACATTTTTATCCTTTAAGGTCTTATCCCTGCTTTGCAGAACAATTCGGATCGCATAAGACTTTTTATTAGGTCCCAACTGTTCTTCATTTGTATAGTGATCAAACAACGAAACTTCACGGACCCAGCTCTTCTCCACTTTGTAAATCACGCGCTCAATTTCCTCGAAAGTCACCTGCTGGTCAATCACTAAAGCTAAATCCCGGTCCACAGAAGGGTATTTATCCAAAGATGAAAATGGAACGGTTTTCCCCTGCACGGCCTCCAGGCACTGCCCCCAGTGAATGTCCGCTGCAAACACCTCTTTGTCCAATTTTACATTTGTAAACCCAGGCTTAACCTTGCCCAATTCGGCCAATATCTGCGGGCCCCTGTGCCACCGCAGACCATACGACAGATAGTCATGATCTGTAAGCTCTGTCTCTTGAAAACCGGATAGCCCCAGGGTTTCCATTATTCGTAAAGCCATGGCCTTTATATCAAAAAAGTTCATGGGCTCCACCTCG
The DNA here is from genome assembly GCA_964626595.1 of uncultured Saprospiraceae bacterium. Taxonomy (GTDB): domain Bacteria; phylum Bacteroidota; class Bacteroidia; order Chitinophagales; family Saprospiraceae; genus JAWLFI01. The sequence goes on along the minus strand of CAZVFU010000023.1, from coordinate 13,322 downwards.
GACTGAAACTGAGAAGGTCTCTGCCGACCTCCCATCACGCCCAAACATAGGCGCTCTGACTCATTCTGGTTTCCCTCTGAATCCAAACTGTAAACGCGCCCGAATTCAAACAAACGAAGATGGCGCTCCTGCCGGTTGTAATTTCGCTCGAAATTTTGAAGAAGGGAAGAGAACATTTCTTTTCGCATGGCATCCAATTGGCGATTCGAACTGTTATTCACCAAAATCAAATCGCTGGTGCCGCCAAAATCTTCATAAATCGCAGAATGTACTAAAGACAAACTCATGGCTTCATGCAATCCGGCTCCATTCAAAATAAAACTAATCTTATTTCGATAATCATAGACGCCTGGAAAATCCGAAGCGATCAAAGGCAATTGAGCTTGATCCGGCACAGGAATGTTGTCTAAACCATAAATGCGGATAACCTCTTCGATGACATCCACTTCCCGAAGCACATCCGGCTTATTGGAGGGAATACGCAGGCGAACCGAATCGCTATCATCTGCGATAATCTCCATGTTTAGCTCCTCGCAAATGGCCTTCACTTCTTTCGCAGGTAAAGAAACCCCTAAATATTTTTCGAGTTTGTCGTAATTCAATTCTACCTCCGCCTTCGCGATACCCTCAGGCTGCGAGTCAAATACCGCCGAGGCAACAGTACCCCCTGCCTCAGTCAAAATAAGCTCAACAGCTCTAGATAAGGCCTCAATAATGCGATTCGGATCCGCTCCTTTTTCATAAACCTTAGCTGCGTCCGTCCGCAATTGATGATGCATCGATGCCTTTCGGATCGTTTGCGCATCAAAATAAGCGGACTCTATGAAAACGCGAGTGGTTTTAGAAGTCACCCCACTATCCGAACCGCCAAATATGCCGCCCATACATAGCGGCTGTCCGGCGCCGTCACAAATCATAATTTCTTCTCCTGTCAACTCCAACTCATTCCCCTCCAATGTCCGGAATGAAGTTCCCGCTGGCAGCGTATCCACCACAATGCGATGATCCCCGATCTCGTCATAATCAAAAGCATGCAAAGGCTGCCCCATTTCATGCAAAATAAACTGCGTGATATCCACCACATTATTTATCGGTCGCAGGCCAATACTTTTCAATCGATCCGCGATCGCACGGGAAGACGGTCCCACCTCAATTCCACTGATCAAGACACCCGCATATCGAGGGCATAAATCAGTCGCTCTCACCTCTACATCAAAGTCCAGTGAATTCCCCTTTTTCACCTCAGGAATGGCCATTGTAGAAGGCATTTTAACCACTACCTTTTGATCTTCATTTGTATTGATATAGGCCGCCAAATCCTCAGCCACACCTAGATGACAAAGCGCATCTGCTCTATTCGGTGTAAGGTCAATATCGATAATGTAATCCGTCGATACTTCGATATAATCACTTAGCGGGCGGCCGGGCTCTGCAGATGCATCCAGCACCATGATTCCATCGTGATCATCACTGATCCCTAACTCATCTTCTGCGCAAATCATTCCCGCAGATTCCTCGCCACGAATTTTGCCCTTTTTGATTTTTAACGATTTCCCATCTGAAAAATGCAGCGTAGTCCCCACCGAAGCGACCGCCACCTTTTGACCAGCAGCTACATTGGGTGCACCACAAACAATCTGTAGCTCCTCTTCACCTACATTTACCTTCGTCACCTTTAGCCGATCCGCATTAGGATGCGACTCACAGGCCGTCACCTCGCCCACTTTTACGCCCACTAGTCCGCCAGGTATACTTTCTACTTTTTCCACCCCCTCTACTTCCAGACCGATCTCCGTTAGCATTTCAGCCACACGATCCACCTGCCAAGGCGACAAATCAATATAGGTTGACAACCAGGAATAGGATATTTTCATAAAAATTCAAGTTCAACTATTATTTACCTAATGAGGACAAAGATAGAAAAGGTCCATTAAATCCATCTTATGCGGAAGCATCTTTCCATTTCCCCGGGCTTACCTTTAATATTAATGGTTAGGGTGTGCCCCCCGAGGTGCCCGAGGGCACTCGAGGGTCGGGCTATCCGCTTGTATGTCCAGCCCGGCAGGAGCGCATCCGTATGCCTGCGGTGGCTTCCATCCGGTCGCTTCGTCCGCGGCCATCGCAAAAGCGATGGCCCGGACCTCCTCGCACTACGGCTGCTGCTCCCCCCGGACCGTCCATATCGCTTCTATCCCTCACACAATAGAAAAAAAACTAAGGCTGGTAAGAACATCCCTATGTCAAACCCCTTCAGGCATGCTCTTGGGAATAAGAGTTCGCATTTCATTCATAAAATAAGGGTAGACTTGAACCCCGGCAGATATTCAACTAGTGTCATTACCACTAAATTCGTTACAGACCAAGTCTTGATCTTTTTGCCCATATCTTCGTTGCTCTTCAGTCGCGTAGCTGGGGCTATGCTCCTTCATCGCGCCTTGATCTGAACAAAAATCTACTGCGACTTTTCCATACTTATTTAATGGTAATGACACTAGTATAGCCCCGAGAGCCCACGAAAGTGGGGATGACAATAGGAATTTCCTTCCCAAAACAAATAAAAAAATCCTCATCCCGGGCACCGACCCGGGATCCTTGACTTTATACAGCGGTAATCGACCAACAGATTCCGCATCAAGCGCGGAATGAGGGTGTATTTGTTGTTTTTGGATTAAGCCAAAAGTAAAAAAGAACATGGTGGCGTGGCTGGGCGCAGGCACTGAGAACGGCTGAGAAAATCCTAAAATCCGCGTTCCATACAGAAGTGGAGTGATAGAACGCGGGTCAAGAGGATTAGAATGGATTTGATGGATGAAAGTTGGTGGGCGTGGCTGCGCGAAAGCCCTGAAAAAGGACAATTAAAGATCAGTTCATTCACAGCCCGGCAAGCTGTCCGCTGCCTAAGGGTAAGAATATAAGATGAGGAATGCCCCACAATCTCTCATATCTGATCGAGAAAGATATTCAAGCTCAGAATAACTGGTATTCCATATCGGAAACATCCTAGAACTTACGGCTGATAAATCTTTGCCTTCGTCGCCTGAAGTACATCCTTTTGATCGTCGAAATTTTGAGAGACAAAGCCAAAGACTGAAATGTTTTCAGCAACCCACCAACCGTCCTCCTCAGGAATTTCAAGCGTATAGCTGCGTGTCCAGGTTTCACCTAAGCTTAATGAAGGGGATATATTATCGCCCAAATGATCCGTGATATAATCACGGAGAATATGGTTGTGTTCATATTCCTCAATTTTGGTGACTCCATCAATTTGTTTATCGATCATCCCATCTTCCATGAGCCCCATATGCAATCGCGTTGGTCCCGGAATATTTTCCTGAGCGATTACGCGAACATTGACCGTCAGCATACGGGTATCTGGATTATATTCCGGCTGTAAGTTGACTCCTACTTTTGCCTCTTTTTCTAACTGCCTTTCAACTTTGGCTGCCCATTGATTCGGTGGAGACAATAAAGCCGTTTCACCCTCAAAGGGTACCCGATTCACTGATGCGGCGGGTATCCCCGACGGAAGTCCCAAATTCTTAATAATAGCCTCTGCCGCATCTGTTCGGAAATCGTAACGGCTATCTGACATAGGTGCAGACAGAACACCCGTAACATAGGCGTGCATGGTCACCGCAACGACGCGATCGCTGCCATATAGAGATTGTAAATTACTAATCTGTGCATCACCCACAGGGCAGTTGGGGCACTGCACCCCGGAAAACTCTTCAATGATTACATTCTTTGTGCCGGTAGGAGGCTGAATAGGGGGTATTTCTGGCGGAATCTCCTCGCAGGCAGTACCTACCAAAAGAAAAAAACCGAATAAAGCAAGGATTATTTTATTTTTCATGTTCTAAAAATTAGCATTTACATTTAAGCGAACTCCGTTGAATGCGGGCTCCAGTCGACAAACCCCACCGGTACATACCACACCTTCCACTTGCTTTACCCAGGAGAGGGAAAAGCGATTTGACCCCTTGGTGTATGCTGCTCCAAAACTGTAGTAGTGGATATCCTCTGTTTTTTCGGGTACTACATTGTACATATCCGACGCAAAGATGATCCAATGCGGAGCCATACTGAATTCAGCTTGTAGAAAAATCCAGTCCCCAAATTCGCGGTATACATCTCTTCCCTTGACTTCACCTGTCCAATTAGAGCCTGTATACATGTATTGCGTTTCTACGCGTAAGGCCTTCTTGCGAGAGAATTTGTAAAGAAAATCCAGAAAAGGAGTAATGGTCTGCACAGAACCCGCGTCCCCCTTCAATTCGTATACGGTTTGATTGTAAAGTTGCAGTTGCACTCCACCGGTCAAAGTATACTTTCGAGGCTTTTTGTAGGAAAAGTCCGTATAAAGCTCTCGGTAAAGTGAATTGCCGGTCAAATCATTGATAAAGGCCCCATTGAAGGAAAAGTTCCATTTCCGATTCAGCGAGTAATTGACATCCAATTGAACTGCTCGCTCACCCAAAAATTGAGGAACCGCATTATACCTGGCATTCAGGCGAAAAGTGTTTTGTCTGGCCATAGGCGGAATGAAACTCATCAAACCCTGCAACTGCTGAGAGAACGGGGAAATACGAAATTCGAAATTACTCATTTGCCGCCAATCAAAAGTGACACCCAGTCCACCCCGGGCATAACTGAGTGAGGAATAGAGTAAATATCCATCCTCAGATCGATATTTACCCAAACTGGTAGAACCATCCCAATTGCTCTTCTCTGCAAAAGGGTCAAAAAAGATTTCCTGAGACTTGTAGGAAGCTTCGGCATACCAGGTAATACTTCCAATGGAAAGCGTATTAAAAGCATTAAACGCATAGGTATTGTAATTGACACCAATACTGTCTTCGGGAGTATAGGTCCGCAAATCTGAAACGAGCTCATTCACCGTGGCATCATCCAATGTCCGGTTCACGACTCCTATACCCGGAGACAGCGACCAAAACCGTGAACCCTCGCCGCCGCCACTGCTGAAGTAACCCTCTAAACTTCCTCCAACCACAACGGGCCGGTAAACTTCAAATTGCTGTTTTTGTCTCCCTGTAAAAGCCTTAACCCGCCAATCTTTGGATAATTCATATTCCAACTTTAATCCGATAAGGGCATTATCGATGAGAAGGGGTCTCACCTCGTAGGATCGAAACATCATCCCCGAGCCAATTTGGTCGTAGATATAACCTGCAGTGACGTCCAACTTGCCAATCGTTTTATTGATATACCACATGCCAATGCCCTCACCCGTGTAAGAATCAAGTGGATTGAGCAGGTTAGAGTTATTGAAGACGTCAAATCGGAGGCCTACGTTAAATCCATAATTCGTATACCGAAGGTCAAACCAGGCCTCCCCTCCGTACAATTGATGATCGTATTGTGGCGTATTGGCAGCACCTATCCGTTCATCACGTATAAAGGCATTGCCATTCGCTTCTAAACTCCCTGAAATATAGTCTATTCCACCTTGCCCTGAAAGTTGATGCCCAAGGGATAGCAAAAAAAGTATACCTATTGTTCCTCTTAGAATGTGTCCCATATTGCTATTACGCCAAGTTAATGATTTGTTAAATAGAACTTAAATATAATGATGATATCTAATTCACATTATATTTAGACAAAGAAATCATAATCTTTGCTATTTTTTAGCGAAGCTAAATCAGAAATGCTACACATGAAATATTTACTTATCGCTTTCATAAGCTTCCTCGGTTTTCAGACCCTATCAGCTCAGAAGTCAGTACCGGCGGTAGATGTGCAAACGCTGGAAGGCGAGCGCGTAAATTTGAAGGACTATACCGGACAGGGCAATTTTACCATTCTAAGCTTTTGGGCTACCTGGTGCAAGCCCTGTAAAACTGAACTCGATGCTATTTATGATATTTATCCGGATTGGCAGGATGAGTTTGGTGTTGAACTAATCGCAGTTAGCATTGATGACTCCCGAACTGTGCGAAAAGTCATACCTATGGTAGAACAGAAAAACTGGCCTTACACCATTTTGACCGACTCTAATCAAAATGTGCAACGGGCTCTAAATTTCCGATCTATCCCACAAACCTTTTTAGTTAATCCCGAAGGACAAATTATTTACAGCCATAATGGATATTCACCTGGGTCCGAATATGAACTTGAGGATAAAATGAGGGCGGCCCAAATGAAATAGGACTCTCCTATTCATTTATTGTGCACGACCTACTTAAACCTAAGGATAACTATATTATCCATTGGCTACCAAAGCAGCTATGGACCCCATAAAAAGGATGAAAAAGAAAATATTAATGGCAATTAATATGGCATAAAACAACAAAGCTGCCTTTGCCCAATTGGCCTTGTTGGGATGAGTATCTGAGCCAAACGCCCATAAGAATAAAAAAATCAAGCCAACAATGGGAATAGCTGTTATGACCAAGGTGATGAGCCAATCTTTTACTGATAATACAGATACCTGCAGATTTTCGTTCGTCTCCTGAGAAAAATTTCGTTCTTCCATCGCGTTTCCGTTTTTTCAGCAATCAATTTAACAAAAATAGAACAAATACCGGATTATAGGACCGTTTAGCTTCATCTATTGACCCCAGCCATCGGCGATGCCTGCGTTGTATTGACGAGTTTATTTATTGAGCAAGGGAAGTGCTAATTCCGGATCGGTTTACTAAAGTTATTATAAAAGCCGAAGGCGCAGTAGCGACAGGTTGAGAGTCGCGCTAGCGATTCGATCCCGCCATGCGCAGAATTCCGCACTTTATCATTTTGCTCCAAATGCCGCGGAATGCGGTACAGTTATCAAATCCACAGAATATCCCTCTCACTCTCCAGCGCGTGAGGGATAGTAGCGGCAGTCAGGGTCGCAGCTGCCGATGCAGCCCTAGTGCGAGTAGGCGACCAAAGGAAGCCCCACGGAGCCGTAGGGATGCCGGCAGATGTGCCGCTGACTACGAGCGGATAGCCCGACCCTCGGCCCGAGGCTATGGCTCGAGGACGGGGGCACGCCCAAAAACTTTAAAGTATATCCTGAAAACTGATTCCGAAAAAGTGCCAAACCACTCCCCTACGCCTTCTCAGCCAGGGTCATCCACGCCAGCTCGGCCTCTTCAATCTGATCATCTATGGCCTTGATGCGCTTGGACAAATCCTTCATGTCATCTGCAGTGAGGCCTTCCTGTGTGAAAGAATGAGATAATTTGTTTTTATCGGCAGTGAGTCGGTCGATTTTCTTCTCCCAACTCCGGAGCTGTTTGCGCTCTTCATAAGTGATGGTGTCACCTTGAGTCTCCTCCCTGGCCGGGGTATTCGATTTCTTTGTGGATTCGGAAACCTCATTCGACTTCTCCTGATCTTTTTCCTCTCTCCAATTTCTGTATTGGGTGTAATTCCCCGGAAAGTCTTTGATCTGCCCCTCTCCTTCCAGCGCAAAAATATGCTCGACAAGCTTGTCCATAAAAAACCGATCGTGCGAAATAACGACCAAACATCCGGGGAACACCTGAAGATAATCTTCCAGCACATTTAGCGTAATGATGTCCAGATCATTAGTGGGTTCATCGAGGATCAGGAAATTGGGATTGCGCATGAGAATGGTGAGCAAATACAAACGTCGTTTTTCTCCTCCCGAGAGTTTATACACATAAACGCGTTGCTGCGGACGCGGGAATAAAAAGCGCTCGAGCAGCTGCTCAGCGGTCATATATTTTCCTTTCTCCATGGGTATGACATCAGCCACTTCGCGAACCACGTCAATAACTCGCTGGTTCTCGTCGATTTTCATACCTTCCTGCCGGTAATGGCCGAAGGTGATCGTATCGCCCACGACAACCTTACCGGTGTCCGGTTCCAGCTCGCCAGTCATGAGCGAAGTAATCGTGGATTTGCCGGCGCCATTGGGTCCGACAATGCCGACGCGCTCTTTCTTTCCAAATTTGTAATCGAAGTTCTTTATGATGGTCAGGTCATCAAAGGATTTGCCCACATTGTGAAACTCCAGCACTTTTGAGCCCATGCGATCAGGCTTAACGCGAATAGATAACTCCTCATCGGTCTGCTGATTTTTGACTTCCGACTCCAGCCCTTCAAACTCTTGAATCCGGGACTTGGCTTTGGTCGTTCGCGCTTTGGGCTGCCGGCGCATCCAGTCCAGTTCTTTTTTGTATAGTTGCTTGTTTTTCTCCTGCTGAATGGCCCGATTGTGCATGCGCTCTTCCTTCTTTTCCAGAAAATCGGCATATGAGCCGGTATACTTATGCAGCTGCTCTCCTTCGAGTTCGACGATGTGATCACAGACATTCTCTAAAAAGTACCGATCGTGAGTGATGAGGAACAGGGTGATGGACGGCTTGGACAGGTATTCTTCCAGCCATTCGATCATTTCGATATCCAAATGGTTAGTGGGCTCATCTAAAATGAGAAAATCGGGCTTATCAATCAAAAGCTTGGCTAATGCGACCCTCTTTTTCTGTCCTCCGGAGAGCTGATGAATGGGCTTGTCCAGAAATCCTACTTTTAGTTTTGTCAGGATGCTTTTGATCTCGGTTTCTGTGTCCCAGGCTTTGTGCTTCTCCATTTGGGCAAGAGCATCTTCCATTTCATGGGGTGGGACGTGATCGCCCAGCGCCATAACCCGCTCATATTCAGCTACGGCTTGAATCCTGGGGTTGTCGGAACGAAAAACTTCAGAAATGACGGTAGCCGTCTCATCCAAATCGGGTTCCTGCCTGAGATAACCGATACGAATATCCGGGTGGAACTCTACCTTTTTGTGTTCACCTTCGGCATTTTCTTCGCCCGCCAGAATCTTTAAGAGCGTCGTTTTCCCCGACCCGTTTTTGGCAATTAAGCCTATCTTATTCCCCTGGTTGATGTACAGGGAAATATCGGAGAACAAGCACTTTTCTCCAAAATATTTTGAAACATTTTGGATGGTCAAATAATTCACCCGCTGGAATTTAGAAGGGTTAAGATCAAACTAAGGCTGTAAACTATTCATATCCTGAATGATGGCAAAAGCTTCAGCTACATAAATATCATCTTTCAGGGCTTCTACGAATTTTTCATAGCGCTCTGTCCGGGCTTCATCTTCATGGATGTATTCTCGGTCAGATTCTAAAAAGTCCGTAGAAAGACCATTACCCAAATCTTCCATCTGCTCGAACTTATCATTCAATTTGTCACGCTCGGCCACGTAGGCCTCATATCCTTCGAAGGTAAGTGGCACGCTCGACTCGTCTCGCAATTGTTTTAGCAAGAGTCCACTGGCATCCACCAATTGAAAACCGGCATCTTTCTTAATCCGCTTTTGGCTTCGCTTTTTAATTTGGTCCATGCGAGATACCTGATATACATCCTGCCTGGCTTCCTTGGGTTCAATTTGCGACCACGCCATGGCATGATCGTAGTCTTTTTCACCAATATCGACATAATTGTATCTATCCGGTAAAACGACATCGGGAATGACCCCTTTCAACTGCACACTGCCGCCATTTACCCGGAAATACTTCTGAGTGGTCACCTTAACACTTCCCAGAGGCTCAAATGCCGGATTGTCAATAACCTTATCTAAGTCATAGAACCGCTGAACAGTTCCCTTTCCAAAAGTAGAAGATGCACCAACAATGACCGCGCGATTGTAATCCTGAAGCGCGGCTGCCAAAATCTCACTAGCCGATGCGCTGAAGTGATTGACTAAAACTACGACAGGACCGGAAAAAATAGACTTTCCATCATTATTCCCCAGTGTACGTGGTTTCCCTCTTCTGGATTGTACCTGAACCACGGGACCTGACTCTATAAATTGGCCGGCAATATCCACCACATCTCGCAGAGACCCACCTCCGTTATTTCGTAAATCCAGAATAATAGAACTGATATTTTCGGTATTCATTTTTTCTAACTCGGCTTGCATATCGGTGGAGCTGGTTCTCGCTGTAGGATCATCGAAATTAGCATAGAAGCTGGGCAGACGAATGTATCCTACCTGATCTGATGAGGTCGAGTCCATGATCACAGCTGATTTGACATAATTCTCTTCAAAAATAATGACGTCCCTTACAATGGTTACATCGCGAACTTTGCCATCAATTCCCTTTACCGTTAACACCACTTTCGTTCCTTTGTCGCCACGAATCATCGAAATGACATCATCCATATGCATTCCGAGTATATCGACGGCCTCTTCCCCGTCTTGCGCTACCCTGATAATGACATCATCCTCCTGCAGTTCTTCTCCTTCCCATGCTGGTCCTCCGGGCACGAGCCGAACGACCTTGATGTATTCTCCGTCTTTGGTCAATTGGGCTCCAATGCCCTCCAACTGATTTGACATGCGCATATCAAAATCCTCCTTGTCTTTTGGCTTGAAAAATCCGGTATGCGGATCGATGACATTAGTTATCGAGTTTAAATACTGTGCCATCCAGTCTATCCGGCGCAGGTCTTCCATACGTTCAAACCAGGACTCGTAATTACTTACGGTTTTTTGAAAAGATCGGGCCATTAAGCTGTCCATGCCCAAGCTAACAAAGTGCTTATCTTTATCCCATTTCACCGTATCAATTTGAATTTCTCCCTCTTCGCCATCTAAATTCAATTGATACGACTCCTCTGGATTCTCGAGCAATTCCGATTTGCTTTTCTGCTGCTCGACCAAATTGTCGATTCGCTTGAGCATATCGTATTTGATGTATTTGCACCATGCATTTTTCAGCTCCTCTGTATTTTCCGCAAAACTTCGCTTATCTCCGTCCATCTCTAAATATTCACTTCGATCAAAATCCGGCATTTCCCGGGTGACTTCTGTAAATATATCTTTGCTTTCCTTCAAACGACGTTGCCAGGTAGCATAGGAAATATCGAAAAAATGGAAGGTATATTTCTTGATTTCATCATTCAAGGTCCATCGGTAGTCTTCCCATGACCGGATATCACCTTGAGTAAGAATTCGCCGACCCGGATCTAATCTCTTGATGTAATCATCAAAAATCAGAGAAGAATAGGACGAATCCAGTTTGGGTGGATTGTAATGCATCTTGTCCAAGTACGCTTTAACTGCTCGAAGCGTGATTTGCTCCTTCTGCGAATACGTGAACTCAGATACAGTAAAAAAAGACAAAGTAACCGCTGCTACCGTGCCAATCAATAAAATTTTTAAAAACCTGGACATAGTTTGTGCTTTCATCATAAGTAAGGGCATTCAAAAAACCCCGAATTAGGTACTTCTATTGTACAACAGAGAACATATCAGAAAGTTAAGATAAAAAAAATCCGCTTCTCAAATCAAGAAGCGGATTTTGTGCGGTATCCATGGTTTTAGTTGAGCTTGTAATGCTCATTGAGTTCGTCTTGACTTTCACCCATGTATATTTGTTCGATAGACTCCTCTTCCTCTGGTAGTTCTCCGTGAAGACCATCTCCGTATATTTCTCCTAAGACCGGCGCAATCACAAGCCCAACCAGACACGTAAGCTTAATTAGAATATTCATTGAAGGACCGGATGTATCTTTAAAAGGGTCGCCTACCGTATCACCGGTAACGGCCGCTTTGTGTGCATCGGATCCTTTATAAGTCATTTCACCATCAATCATAACGCCCGCCTCGAATGATTTCTTCGCATTATCCCAGGCACCACCGGCGTTATTTTGAAAAATAGCCCACATCACACCCGAAACAGTCACACCGGCCATGTAAGCTCCGAGAGCTTCCGGCCCCATACCAAAACCTACGAGAATCGGAACCACGATAGTTAAGGATCCGGGCAACATCATTTCCTTTAATGCAGCACGAGTGGATATGTCCACACAAGTACTGTAATCGGGTTTTTGTGTTCCTTCCAGAATGCCGGGCATTTCTTTAAATTGTCTTCGAACTTCGCGAACCATGGCCATGGCCGCTCGTCCTACAGCACTCATCGCGAGAGCTGAGAAGACAACGGGGATCATACCTCCAAGAAATAAAGCAGCAAGAATTTTAGCATCGAAAATATTAATTCCATTGATTCCTGTGAAGGTCACATAGGCCGCAAAAAGCGCTAAAGCCGTTAGAGCTGCAGAAGCGATCGCAAATCCTTTTCCAATAGCAGCCGTAGTATTTCCAACCGAATCCAGAATATCTGTTCGCTCGCGAACCTCCGGCGGCAATTCACTCATTTCGGCAATTCCCCCTGCGTTATCCGCGATGGGACCAAAGGCGTCAATAGCCAGCTGCATAGCCGTCGTAGCCATCAGTGAAGAGGCAGCAATCGCCACCCCATAAAAGCCCGCCAGGTGATATGCGCCCCAAATCGCTGCGGCAAATATGATGATCGGCAAAAAAGTCGAAACCATGCCCGTTGCTAGACCTGCGATTATGTTTGTGGCCGCTCCGGTGGAAGATTGCTGCACGATATTCATGACCGGCTTCTTACCCAATCCGGTGTAGTATTCGGTAATGTAAGAAATGGATGCTCCCACGAACAACCCAATTAATACCGCCCAGAAAACATTCATCGAAGTGGTGGTCGAGTCTCCGAATGCTCCCGCCTGAAATATTTTCATATCGATCTCAGCCGGCAACATCCACTGAATCACAAAATAAGCTGCTATTCCCGTAAGAACAATAGAAGTCCAGTTCCCGATATTCAGTGCACGCTGTACTTCACTTTCTTTCGCATCATTATTATTGATCCGAATGAAAAGCATTCCTATTATAGAGAACACTATACCTAAACCAGCGATCAGTACCGGCAATAAAATGGGACCTAGTCCACCAAAACCATCCAAAACATCCACTCCATTATCTCGTATGACATAATTTCCCAAAACCATGGCAGCTAATACCGTAGCTACATAGGAACCAAATAAGTCCGCGCCCATACCGGCAACATCCCCTACATTATCACCCACATTATCGGCAATGGTAGCTGGGTTTCTGGGATCATCTTCAGGAATTCCAGCTTCTACTTTACCCACTAAATCTGCACCCACATCAGCCGCCTTGGTATAGATACCTCCACCGACACGAGCAAACAAGGCGATCGATTCTGCCCCTAAAGAAAAGCCAGCCAGCACCTCAAGAACAACCGTCATAGCTGTATGTGCATCGATTTCCTGGCCCTTGACCATGGCAGGAGCCCATTCGCCACCCATAAAATGAAAGAAGAAGAGGACGAATAAAAAGCTAAGTCCCAATACCGCCAGTCCGGCTACGCCTAAACCCATGACACTCCCCCCGCTAAACGAAATGTTCAAGGCCTTCGGTAGGCTGGTTCGAGCTGCCTGAGTGGTTCTTACGTTGGCCTTTGTCGCAATACGCATTCCAATGAATCCCGCTATGGCACTAAAACCCGCTCCGA
>CAZVFU010000022.1:0-30459 GCA_964626595.1 uncultured Saprospiraceae bacterium | reverse complement strand
TTAACTATCGGCGCATTCGCGTCAATAGTAACGGCGCCTTCTACAATGACGGACCCCTGGGCTTCGGTGAGCCCATCATAGTGAATAATATGGCCGGGTATGCTCAAGCCTCAAAGGAGTTTATCGACCGGCGGCTTCGACTCACCGCTGCCCTACGGGCCGACAAGCAAACGGATTACCAGTTGAATTGGTCACCGCGCATCACCGCAGTGCTTAAGGCCGGAGCGGAGCGCGATCACATCTTTCGTGCTTCTTACCTGACCGGATTTCGCAATCCCAGTATTCAGGAAGGCTTCTTCAGGCTCCAGCTGACCTCCACCTTTACCAATATCGGATCGGCGCGACGATCGCTGGAGAATTTTGTTTATCGAGGTGTTAGTGGAACAGAATACGATATGCTAGACATTATAGAGGCAGATGGCCGCGGCTTTGAACCCCTGCAGCCCGAGCAAAACAGTAGTTTAGAATTAGGCTATAGAACACATATCAACAACCGCTTGTATATCGATGCCAGCGCTTACGGTACGCAGTATCGCAACTTCATTAATCGCCCACTCATCTTTTTCCGTCCGGAAGTAAACCCCGAGGACTTCCAAATCTTTGGCATTCGTCAAAATCGATCGGAAACCGTAGTCGGTTATGGAGCTGGAATAGGTCTTGACTATGTGGTCAGTTCCAAACTATCTGTCGGAGTCTCTTACGACTGGAATGATTATGACAGTCCCGACTTCAGCCCTGCTGAAGGAGTAGAAGACGAGCAGGCCGCTAAAGATGCATTTTTACGAAGCTTACAATTTAACATCCCCGAACATCGGGTCAACGCGAATGTGTCCGCAAAACGTTTAGGCAAACGAGAACGCTGGGGCGCCCATTATAATTTCAGGTACAATGGCTCTTACAACTATTTCAGCAACTTTGGGGAAGCCTTAATTCCAGCTTTCAATACCTCAGATATTGCCGTTAGTTACCGCATTCCCGACTGGCGAACGACACTTAAAATAGGTGCCAGCAATGTATTTCGTCAGGAATACATTACTATTTATGGCGCACCTATGATAGGAAGTTTGTATTATGTTAGCGTTCGTTATGAATAGAAAAACCGTTTCCTATTGGTTACAAGCCTCTCGGCCCCGTGCTTTTCCGCTAGCAGCTGCTTGTATTGGTATGGGAGGCGTGCTCGCCTACAATGCGGGCGATATGAAACCTGTAGTATTGGGGTTAGCTATTTTGACTGCAGTTCTATTGCAGCTTCTCAGTAACTTAGCGAATGACTTAGGCGATTTCAAGAAAGGTGCGGACAGTGATGACCGTTTAGGACCCTCTCGCACTGTGCAGATGGGCTTGATCTCACCCGGCTCTATGAAAAGGGCCATTTGGGTGGTGGGTGTACTTTCGTTTTTTTCCGGCTTAGCGCTCATCATTGCTGCTCATCCCGGATTATATGTCTTTTTAGGGTTTCTGACTTTGGGATTATTGGCAATTTGGGCTGCCATACAATATACCCTGGGAAAACGAGCTTATGGATACCATGGTTTAGGTGACTTTTTTGTATTCATATTCTTTGGATGGGTCGGCGTATTAGGGACTTTTTTTTTGCAAACGCAAGCTGGAAGCTGGAGTTTATTGTTGCCCGCCAGTTCCTGTGGATTTTTTGCGGTGGCCGTGCTCAATATCAACAATGTTCGGGACATTCCCTCGGATCGTGCAGCGGGAAAGAACACTCTCGCTGTCTATTTAGGCCCGATGGGGTCGAGATGGTATCATCTGGTTTTGCTGGCCTGCGGCCTCGGCGCAGCAGGCGTGTATACGATCATAGAACCTGGTGGCAACTGGTTCTTCATGGGTATGCTTCCTTTCTGCATTCGGATAGGTTATTTGCTGTTTCGCTACCGCGATCCGAAAAAAATTGATCCCCTGCTTCGCGAAATGGCCTTTATCAGTTTATTATTTGTTGTTTTATTTGGCTTAGGCTATGTAATATGAGTGGACGAGCGTGGATTTGGTTGATTATTTTTACCGTCTTTGCGGCACTGGCTACCGCATACCTGATGCTCTGGGCCTCTTCAGAGCCCGGATGGTGGGGTTTCCCTTCCTGGATCTTTCCTTTTGTTGGTATTCATTTAGGCTTTTCTGGGGCGGTTTGGGCATTTACCAGGTGGTTTTGGAAAGAAGAAAAGGGGGAGGAGTAGATGGCATATATAATATTATTGAGTTATCTCGGTCTCACCCTATTTTTGGGATATCGTTATGCTCGTCAGGGAGGAGGTACGGCAGAGAGTTTCTTTTTGTCCAATCGCAACCTGCGCACTGCCGCTTTATTTTTCACCCTTATCGCAACCAACTTTAGCGCTTTTTTCTTTTTGGGTTTTGCCGGTAAGGCCTACGAGTTGGGTTATGGTTATTATGCCATGATGTCTTTTGGAACCTCCTTTGCCGGGCTAACGTTTTACGTGGTCGGTAATAAAGCCTGGCATTTAGGTCGGAAAAAGGGATATATCACACCCGTAGAAATGATGCGCGGCGAAACGGGAAGTGACACTTTAGCGATTGTTTTTATGATTTTCATGTGTGCCTTTATGATTCCTTTTTTGGCGGTGCAGGCCATAGGAGGCGGGTTGATCCTCGAGACCATAACGAATGGTCAAATATCGTATGGCTGGGGGATTCTTTTTATGACCGCTTTTATTGTAGTGTATGTTTTAATTGGTGGTATGCGAGGCATCGTGGTTATGGATATCAAGAATGGTATCATTATGCTAAGCCTGATGTTAGTTGCTTTTTTCGTTTTGACACAAACGATGGGTGGTTTGAGTGCACTTAACGAGCGGCTCTTTATTGAGCAGCCGGAGTTGTTTGACGCCCGGGCCGATGGGTTTTATACCCCTATGCGATGGCTGAGCTTTTTGCTGTTATGGACTTGCTGTTTACCTGCTTTCCCCCAAATTTTCATGCGTTTTCTTATGGGTCGGGACATCAAAACCTTTAAGAAAAGCACAGTGATTTACACTTTGATCCCTCCATTGCTTTTCATCGTTCCCGTGACTATCGGCGTGTTGGGGCATATTGACTTTCCGGACTTAGGTGAGAAGGAGGTAGACCGCGTATTACCCATGTTGTTATCAAACTATACGCCCGGCGTCTTCTCCGCCTTAATCCTGACGGGAGCTTTGGCAGCCTTTATGAGTACGGTGGACAGTATTTTGATCGCCATTACCAGTATTGGAACGCGGGATGTGTATTTGCGATATATCCGGCCGGGAGCCGATTCTCTTCAACAAGTTAGAGTGGCGCGCATATTATTAGTCTTTTTGGCTCTCATAGGCTTAGTATTGGCATGGATTCGGCCAGCGAGTATATTTACGATAGTGACTGTCACTTTTTCGGGTAGCGCTTTGCTATTACCAGTCATTGTTGCCGTATTTTATATCCCGAGAGTATCTCCACTGGCCTGCACTTTAGCTTTGGTAAGTGGAGAAGCTCTATTGTTTTATTTTACCTTCGCCGCGCCCCCGCCCAGCTGGATGGGCGGAGCCCTTCCTGTTTTACCAGCCTTCATATGGACGAGTGGTAGCTTAGTCCTGTTACATCTGATCTTCGGGACAAGAATCCGAGGAACGCAAGTTGACAAAAAGAAGGGGTAAAGGCATCAACTCTCAGAACTAAAAATGGTTATATTGGCGAAGCAGAAAATTGACTCTCTGAAATGAAAATAGCACTAGCGCAGATAAATTATCATATTGGTCATTTTGAGTCCAATCAGCGAAAGATGTTGGCACAAGTTGAAGCCGCCAAAGAGCAGGGAGCGGACCTCGTCTGTTTTGCTGAGTTGGCCGTTTGTGGATATCCGCCCCGTGATTTTTTAGAGTTCGAGGGCTTTATGGCTGAATGTCGAAAGGTAATTGATGTGCTCGCAGATGCCGCCCGTGGCATTGCTGTAGTGGTCGGCGCACCAGCGTCTAACCCCGTTCCGGAAGGAAAACGGCTATTCAATGCAGCCTGGTTTTTGCACGAGGGAAAGGTCATAGCCCGCCGTGAAAAAGCCCTTTTACCCACATACGATGTGTTTGACGAATATCGATATTTTGAGCCTGCTACTGAATTTGAGGTGGTGGAATGGGGTGGAAAGCGAATCGCACTGACGATATGTGAAGATATTTGGGATGTACCCACCGGGGATGTGAGTGATGAGGATTTTGACCCAATGTATACCTTTCGCCCCCTCGATCGTCTTCGGGAACAACAGCCTGATTTTATTCTCAACCTAAGCGCCTCTCCCTTTTCCTTCGAACAGGCACAGACCCGCATGGATATTTTGAAAGCGAATGCCAAACGATATGAGCTTCCGCTATTTTACGTGAACCATGTTGGCGCGCAAACAGAATTAATTTTTGATGGAGGATCTGCCGTGCTTGACAGTCAGGGCCGCGTATACGACGAGATGCCTTATTTCAAAGAAGGTTTGGCTATCTACGACCTGAATGATATCAAACAAAATCCGAGGGATCAAGAGCGGCCCAAACAAAAAATGGCCTTGGTTCACGATGCCTTGTTATGTGGAATTCGAGACTACTTCCAAAAACTTGGATTTTCCAGCGCTATCATTGGGCTATCAGGGGGTATTGACAGTGCACTAACTACTGTTTTAGCTGCAGAAGCATTAGGCGTAAATCAGGTTCGCGTTCTATTGATGCCCTCGAGGTTTTCATCGGACCATTCGGTAAGTGACTCCATAGAGTTAGCAGAAAATCTGGGTATCCGATACGACATCCTGCCTATTCATAAACCCTATGACGCCTTTGTACAGACCTTACATCCTCTTTTTGAAAATCGATCTTTTGATTTGGCAGAGGAAAACATGCAAAGTCGCTGCCGGGGGCTCATGCTGATGGCTCTTTCGAACAAATTTGGACATATTTTACTAAACACGACCAACAAAAGCGAAATGGCAGTGGGGTATGGAACCCTGTATGGGGATTTAGCCGGAGGCTTATCCATTCTTGGCGATGTGTACAAAACAGAGGTGTTCTCGTTAGCAAAATGGATTAATCAAGATGTTGAGATTATTCCCAGGAATATCATCGAAAAACCACCTTCAGCTGAGTTGAGACCCGATCAAAAAGATACCGATAGTTTGCCCGAATATGACCTTTTGGATCGCATTTTATATCAATATATTGAAAAGCAACGCGATCCTCAAATGATCATCCGACAAGGTTTTGACGAAAAGGTCGTTCGGCGTGTGATTCGGCTCGTCAATATCAATGAGTTTAAGCGCCATCAAACAGCGCCTGTACTCAGAGTAAGCACGAAAGCATTTGGTATGGGAAGACGCATGCCCATAGTAGCTCGATACCTATCCTAACCTATTCCATTTTATGGAAAAATATTCCACTTTTTAAACTTCTTTTGCATTTGGAGAGCACCCTAGCCTAACACAACCCTCTCACAACCAGTATCTTATCAACACTTCTATCCCACGGCATATTTATTGGAGGTTTACACCTAAGATGAGTGAAGGTCAAAAGAAGATATTATTAGTTGAAGATGAGGACTTTGCAAAAGAAGTCCTTTCTCATTATTTGTCTTCGTATTTTGAAGTTGAAGCCAGACCCAATGGCATGGAAGCTCTTAAGTTTTTGCAATATACGGACCCCCCTTCTCTGATCATAACGGATGTCGATATGCCCATCATGGATGGTTTTTCTTTATTGAAAAAGTTGAAGTGCCATGAGCGGTTTCAGGATATTCCGGTTATTATTCTTTCTTCTCGAAAAGATCAGGAAGATCGCCGGCGAGGTTTAGAAGTTGGGGCCGTCGAATTTTTATGTAAACCGTTTGACCCCGTAAAGTTACAATCCGTTCTTCACAAAGTACTCTTGAATGGTTAAAACCGCTCAGCTATGAGATCAATTCGTTTGCTATATGCCACTTACAAAAAAACTTCGTTGACACGAAAGCTGTTCTATGCTCTCTTACTTCTCCCTTTTTTAATCTTCTTTTCCCCTATTTTAATCGTGGCTCTAGTTTGGATCTTGATTTCCAGACCCAACTGATTTGTCCCTCCAAATGATTCTTTTTCTTGGAATGATTGATTTGAAGGTACTGTGAGAATGGGTATGGTATTAAACTCTCAATCCACAGCTTTACGTCGGGTGAAGATCGCGACAACTGCGGACGTCAAAACCCCCATAATCAAAGCGCCCATAATACTCTGCAACATATAGTTTGATAAATTGAAGTTTGCTTTTGCAGCTTCCCTCGTTTCGTAATAGCCCGTTTCGACTGAGTGCTCGATTACATTATTAAAGTAATTCGGTGTAATTAGGGTAGATATGATCCATTGAGCAGGAGCACTAAACAGCGCTACGATAACCGTTATTATAAGGCCTGAAAGCAAACCCTGACCGTACGTCATATGCCCTGCATAATAGTTCTTGCGTTTGTCCTTAAGTGCCAAAACATAGATAACAATAGCAGGGATAGCAAAAAGCGTGGTCAGATACTGTTGCTTATCAATATGTTCGTCATGCAGTCCTACTGCCCGCTCCAGAATCATCCAAACGAGAATAGTCCCGACAAAGATTAGCCCCCATTTGATTTCAATTTTAAATTTATCCATGGTTTTAGTTTTGTTGGTGGTAAATTACAAATAATGTAGAAATTGAGCTGAAAAAAGAAATGAGTTCCTGCTAATCATTCTACTCCCAGAGTTGTTTGACTAACGTTTATCAAAATCATGACTTAATAAAACCTATGAATCCACAGGATTACCCGCGTTGGTTCGAACAATTCTGGAAACTGCGCAAGTTTTTTATTGGCTTTTTCGTCGTTTTATTCCTTTTTTCAGCTATTGGACTGCCCAACCTAAGGTTTAATTTCAGTTTCGAGCAGTTTTTTCCCAACGAAGATGAGGATCTGGAGTTCTTCATGGACTTTGTAGAGGATTTTGAGACCGATGACAACTTTTTATTGCTGGCCTTTGAGCGGGAGCCGAATGTTTTCGATGCTTCATTTTTACAACGAGTAGACAGCGTCGCCCGCGCAGTTCGAACCATGCCATATGTCCAGCAGGTTCAATCGCTCACCCAATTAAAGTTTCCCCGTAAAACCCCTTTTGGTCCTGTGCCGGTACCCGTTCTGGACTGGTCTGATTCCACTCAATTAGCTCAGGCGGCTCAGCGCCTCCCCAGAGACCCCCGTTTTTCAGGCCGTTTGATTTCCGAAAAAGGGACGGACATCATTGTATTTGTTAAAACCACAGACAATCTCACCATTGAACAAGCCCGAGAATTGCGAGCGGAATTAGACCCCGTCCTGGAAGAGTACGCTCCTCAACCTTTTCACACTCTGGGTCGAGCCTATATTACCACAGAGTTGGTAGATATGCAAATATGGGAAGTGGGCAAATCATCAGTAATCGCCGCGGCTCTAATTGCGGTTGTCATGTTTTTTCTATTTCGAAAACGGGTGGGTATTTTTATTTCTCTGACCTCGATTTTAGTGACTTTATTTCTTTTCTTTGGCTACTTAGCATGGACGGGGCGGAGTCTTTCTGTGATGTCCGCTCTTTTTCCCATTATCATGATTATTGTGGGCACTTCCGATGTGATTCACATAATGAGTAAGTATCTCGATGAGGGCGCCCGGGACAAAAGTAAAAAGCGTTCCCTTTTTATTACCATCAAGGAAATTGGGCTGGCGACCTTTCTCACTTCGATAACCACAGCTATCGGTTTTGCCTCGCTGAGTTATAGTCGGATTACCTCTATTCAAGAGTTTGGGTACAATGCTGCAGTAGGGGTATTGATTGCCTATGTAACGGTTATCTTTTTCACTTCAGCCTGGCTTAGCTTTTACGATCACAAGGCACTTCGCAAACAGGGAAAAGTGGATCAATGGTGGTCCAGAAACCTCATGGCTGTATACGAGTTTACCGTTCAGCGTTCGAAGTGGATTTGGTGGAGCTTGCCGGTAGGCTTAGCTGTAGCTTTGTGGGGTATATCTATGGTAAGTACAAATTACAATATAACCGACAACCT
The DNA here is from genome assembly GCA_964626595.1 of uncultured Saprospiraceae bacterium. GTDB lineage: Bacteria > Bacteroidota > Bacteroidia > Chitinophagales > Saprospiraceae > JAWLFI01. The sequence goes on along the minus strand of CAZVFU010000022.1, from coordinate 22,420 downwards.
ACCGGAAGGATATAAGATCACGGAAGACTTCATGTATTTTGAGAAGGTGTTTGGCGGGTATCGTCCGTATGAATATGCACTCGAAGCCCAAGATGAGGGAGAGGTTTGGGATTATGAAAAAATGAAAGCAATCTCTGAGCTGGAGACCTATCTTCGACAGTTAGATTATGTGCAGCGCGTAAATGGTCCTGCTGAGATTTTTTCTTTCCTGCATATGTATCAGCACAAAAACAAGATCGATAGTTTTCGTTTTCCCCCTTCCCAAGGAGAATACGAACAGTATAAAGACCAACTCAGTCGACTGGGCGCTCAAACGGCTACACAAAATCTGATTGGACGCAATGGAAAGAAAGCCCGGGTCAGTTCAACGATACAAGATATCGGTGCAGACAGTGTAAAGTGGGCTCAGGCACATATTCGAGAATGGTTTGAGGATAAAGCGGAGGAGGCCAACTTATCATTCAAGGCCACTGGCACTGGGGTTATTCTAGACAAGAATGCAGAGTATGTCCGCTCCAGCTTATTATCCGGATTGCTCATGGCTGTAGGAATCGTAAGTCTAATCATGGCACTATTGTTTCGTTCGGGATCCATGTTATTCATTGCCCTTGTGCCAAATATTGTACCCCTGGTCATGGCGGGCGCCCTGCTCGGCTTCACAAGTACAGAACTGGAGGCCGGTATTGCTATCATTTTTGCCGTTGTGTTTGGAATCGCCGTCGACGATACGATTCATTTTCTGAGCAAATATAAGTTGGCCCGAAACAAAGGGCTCGATCAGGAAACAGCCCTTCAAATCACGTTTACGGAGACAGGGAAAGCAATTTTACTGACCTCCATAATTTTATTTGCGGGATTCATGATTTTATTTTTTTCCGCCCATCCTCCTACAAGAACCGTAGGCTGGTTGATCGCTGTAACTTTGGTGAGTGCATTAGCTGCGGATGTCATGATTATACCGCTACTTTTAAGACGGTTTGGGAAAAAATTATAATAGTCTTTTTTTATTGTTCAACTTGTTTTATCTTTGTGGCGCCGAAGATAGACCCGTGGTGTAATCGGTAACACAGCAGGTTTTGGTCCTGTCGTTCCAGGTTCGAGTCCTGGCGGGTCTACTAAATATTGTGAAGCATAACAATTTCTTCACAATCCTCTAAAGTAGAGGTTAAACTTCTGATTTTACTTTGAGGTGGGTACCAAATATTTTTATTCGGTATGCACAGGATGAGGTTATGCTCTGCATAGCCTTTTTTTATATCCCGTAAAATCCTCATATTAGTTGAGTTGATAATGGGTAGAAATATATGACAACAAGAGAAGAAATTGTAAAAGACTGGCTCCCGAGATACACAGGAATGGAGCTCGATGAATTTGGAGAATATATTTTACTCGTCAACTTTAGCAATTACGTTCGCAAATTTGCTGAATGGAATCAAGTTCCTGTTAAAGGCCGAAATATGCAGTGTGCCACTTCAGATGGCATTACAATCATTAATTTTGGAATGGGAAGTGCCAATGCGGCGACCATCATCGACTTATTGCTCGCTGTTGAGCCTAAAGCTTGCTTATTTTTAGGCAAATGTGGCGGACTAAAAAGAAAAAATAGCGTAGGGGATTTGATTTTGCCCATCGCAGGTATACGTGGAGATGGAACATCCAATGACTATTTCCCTCCTGAAGTGCCGGCTTTGCCCGCCTTTGCCCTTCAAAAAGCGGTATCAACGACGATTCGCGACTACGGTCGGGACTATTGGACCGGAACGGTCTACACCACGAATAGAAGGGTGTGGGAACACGATGAAAAATTTAAGGAGTATCTGCGTGAAGTCCGCGCCATGGCTATTGATATGGAGACCACGACCATCTTTAGTGTGGCTTTTGCCAATTCGATTCCCGCCGGGGCACTTCTATTGGTTTCGGACATTCCAATGATTCCCGAGGGGGTAAAAACAGATGAGAGTGATGAAGAAGTCACGCGAAACTTTGTAGATGACCACCTCCAAATCGGTATTGACTCCCTGAAACAACTTATTAATCAGTCTATGACTGTGAAACACTTGAAATTTTAAACTCGAACATATGAAGAAGAACATTACAGTCGCCTACGGCGATGGCATCGGGCCAGAAATAATGAAAGCTACTCTAAAAATCATTAAAGCGGCCGGGGCGCAGCTCGATATAGACGAGATAAAAATCGGTGAAGATGTATTCAAGGCCGGACATTCCTCGGGTATTCCACCCGAAGCCTGGGATGTAATTCACAAAAATAAAGTCTTATTGAAGGCACCTATTACCACCCCGCAAGGTGGAGGGTATAAATCACTTAATGTAACCTTGCGAAAGTCCTTAGGGCTTTATGCCAGTGTAAGACCTTGTATTTCCTTTTCCCCTTATGTAAAGGCAGTTCATCCGGATGTTGATATAACGATCGTCCGAGAGAATGAAGAAGATCTGTACGCCGGAATCGAACATCAACAGACCCCAGATGTCCACCAGTGTTTAAAGTTGATCACTAAAGGTGGATCTGAAAAGATAATCCGATATGCTTTCGAATATGCCAAAAGCTGTGGCCGCCGGAAAGTGACTTGCATGACTAAGGATAATATCATGAAAATAACAGACGGCCTTTTCCACAGCGTATTTGAGGAAGTGGCTAAAGAATACCCTGATATTGAGTCAGAGCACTATATCATTGATATAGGTGCTGCTCGAATTGCATCCCGACCCACGGATTTTGATGTGATCGTAGCACCCAATTTATACGGGGATATTATCTCAGACATCGCCGCGGAAATCACTGGCTCTGTAGGTTTGGGAGGATCAGAGAATATTGGAGACGAATTTTCTATGTTTGAAGCTGTTCATGGGTCGGCACCTGATATTGCAGGACAAGGCATCGCGAATCCTTCCGGCTTATTATTGGGAGCCTGCCGTATGCTATTGCATTTGGGTCAGACCGAGGTAGCTGAAAAAGTTGAAAATGCATGGCGCTGTACCCTTGAAGAAGGTATTCATACCGGAGACATTTACAAAAAGGAAAGCAGCAAAAAGCTTGTTAATACCGCGGAGTTTACGGAAGCTGTATTAGAGCGACTGGGTAAAAAACCAAGTCACTTGCGACCGGTCAATTACGATGGATTTGATCCACATATTGAAGTAAAGATTAATCCTAGCTTCCCTAAAGATAAAATCTATGTCGGCGTGGATGTATTTATTCAGGCTACCAAGGAAGAGTTTCACGATATGACGAAGAAGTTGGAAGAGGCCTCTGGCGATGACTTCCGTTTCAAAATGGTCACAAACCGAGGGGTGAAAGCGTATCCCGGAGAGTTGCCTCGAACATATATTACAGATCACCAAAGATGTCGTTTCGTGTCAAAATCCGGTGGAGAGGTTAAACCTCGACAGATATTAGACCTTCAGGGCCGAATATTGGATAAAGGACTGGATATCATTAAAACGGAAAATCTCTGCGAGTTTGACGGCAAGCGCGCCTATTCACTCGGACAGGGGGAGTAATCTTTTCTCCTTTTTGCGATATTGTATAAGCCTCGATGCCATAGGCATCGGGGCTTTTTTGGTGCATCAGAACTCGGAATCCCGGACTAAGAGCTCCTTTATAAGAAATGTATTGAAAACACAGCTCACCTCCTTCGCATCAGCGATGGGGAGCAGTGGCGAACGCCGTGAGCCAGACCGAGCGGAACGGCGTGACGCGAGGGCCGAACGAATAGAGAGCTGCGGACCGTAGCGACCGCGCCACCAAAGGAAGGCGCGGTGATGCCCAAATACTTATTAAAATTTGCAGAGTGTGAGCGTGAATCTGCCCTTAACGGTCAGCCGTATATTCGCTATTATTTATGCTGAATCCGCTTTCATCAATATCGATCACTTTCATGACCGTCGTCTGGGCCTTTTTCTTCTTCTCGCGAGTGAGCATCTCCAGGGCGTAGCCTTGTTGCTCTGACAATTCACTGTATCCCGGCGTCTTCATTTGAGTGGAAACGAGTGCCGAAAATCGCTCATAGGAATAAGGAAAATCGGCTGCAATCCAGGCCTCACCGTAAGTTTTTTCGTCTTCGATGATATACTTTTCGCAACTGTAGCCCAAAATCGTTTTTGTCTCGCCGGTCTTGCGAATTTCCATCTCAGAAGCTTCCATTTGCTTTTCCTGATCTGCCTCTGCGATCGAGGCGAAATTGGGCAACTTCATGAGGCTTTTTTTACCGTCTTGTTCTTGATACATCACAAATACATTGCGCTCGAGATCCCAAACCATGTATTCAAACTCTTCATCCTGCGAAACGCCTGTGAATCCCATATATTTTTCACCTTCCGGTGCGATGACGAAGGACATGTTCACCGGATCCTCATCTTCGGTTTGAATTTCATAGGCGATGGTGAGCTCGAATTCATAGGACTCCGGGAGTTCCACATCGGACATGTCAAACTGGTCCATATATTTGCCTGCTATGGCATCTGCCATTGCTGACTCGGTGCGATCGTATCCCCCAAATTCTCCTCCATCGCGATGCGTAGAATCTTTTTCAAACTCCTCATCGACTTTCTTGGCCAGCGCTTTATCAAATTCTTCCTCAACTTTTTTCTCAGCGGCGCGCTCGGCTTTGCGCTTGAGACGATTGAGAAGTTGCGCTTCGCCTTCGGGAATAGAGAGTAGAAAGCAAAGAAAAAATACAAGTGAAGAATAAATTAAACGTCGATTCATAAGATTGAGATTTAATGGCTAAAAAGTTCTTAGCTATCTTTTTCCTCAGAGAATGATTCGTTGAGTTTTCTCCAAATCATATCCTTGAGTGTGATGAGGTTTTGCTCAGCGATAGACGAAATAAAAACACAGTCAATACCCGAGGGAATATCCGCTTTCATCTGATCTTTCATCTCCTCATCCAACATATCGCTTTTCGTAATAGCTAACAGTCGAGGCTTATCTAAAAGTTCCGGATTGTAGGAACTCAATTCAGAAATTAAGGTCTTCAGTTCCGCTTCAATATCATCGGATTCGCATGAAATCATAAATAATAATACGCTGTTTCGTTCAATATGCTTTAAAAAGCGAAATCCAAGTCCTTTTCCTTCGTGCGCTCCTTCAATAATTCCTGGAATGTCAGCCATGATAAAAGACTTACCATTGCGATAAGCTACGATCCCAAGCTGGGGGACCAATGTGGTAAAGGGGTAGTCAGCAATTCGCGGTTCGGCTGCGCTAAGGGTGGATAATAGAGTCGACTTTCCGGCATTGGGAAGGCCGACCAGGCCGACATCTGCCAGCACCTTTAGTTCAAATAAAAACCATTGTTCTTGCCCGGGCTCACCGGGTTGGGCAAAGCGGGGCGTTTGCCGCGTGGAGCTTTTGAAATGCACATTCCCCAAGCCTCCCCGGCCCCCGGCTTGCAATATTCGCTCTTCATCGTGATCGGTAATTTCGAATAAAACCGTTCCTGACTCAGCGTCTTTGACCACTGTTCCTAAAGGTACTTCCAAAATCTGATCTTCTCCGCTCTTTCCAGATTTCCGGGATTTGCTTCCAGATTCGCCGTTTTCAGCCAGTACGTGCTTCCTGTATTTGAGATGTAATAAGGTCCACAATTGCTTATTTCCCCGGAGGATAATATGTCCCCCACGACCGCCATCTCCACCATCGGGTCCCCCTTTGGGAACATATTTTTCCCTTCGCAAGTGAGCGGACCCCGGACCGCCAGCTCCCGACCGACAATTGATCTTAACGTAATCGACAAAATTCTGACTGGCCATGAAAGGGGGGCTTTAGAGTTCTTCTACCACAGCTGATAGTCGCTCAAAAATTTCATCTATATTTCCCATACCATTTACAGTATAGGCCAAACTCTTATTATCGTAGAACTCAAAAACGGGCTGCGTTTCATCCAAATATACCTGAATACGGTCGCGAATTACCTCTTCGTTTTGATCGTCTTTTCGGCCGGAAGTTTTGCCCCGCTCTAATAAGCGCTTAACAATTTCTTCCTTCTCCACCCGCAAGGCAATCAAGCCCTCCAGTTTCATGTTGAGGTTGTTCATTAAGGTATCTAAAGCCTCTGCCTGCGGCACCGTTCGCGGGAATCCATCCAGAATGATTCCCTTGACATCCTGATTGGACTTGACTTTATTCTTAAGCATTTCAATGGTAAGCTCATCGGGCACCAACTGCCCCTGATTCATATATTCTTTTGCCCTTTTTCCAAGGGGGGTCTCATTTTTTAGTTCATACCGAAACATATCCCCGGTGGATATGTGCATGAGCTCAAACTTCTCCGCTAACTTTTTTGCCTGCGTTCCTTTTCCAGATCCCGGAGGACCAAATAGAATGATATTTGCCATGATGAAATGATTTAGGCCCCAAAGCGGGGTATATAAATTTAAAAAGCGGCCAGGCCGCTTGATTCTGAGGGTAAAGATAGAAATTTTTTAGGGGAGCACGCGGCGTGCATATCGAATTCTTGATTTCCAATAGGGCGACGATGACATGTTCTCTGTAATGACCCCGCGCGATGTGCTTGCATGTGTGACCCATAGTCCCTCATCCTTTGCAGCGACCACAATTCCAACATGCTGAACCTTTCGGCCTTTTTTTAGAACTAATAAATCTCCTTTTTGAGCTCGATGAGCAGATATTTTTTTCCCAAACTGAGCCTGGTCTGCAGATCGTCGGGGAAGCTGTATGCCCACCTCAGAATAAACAAAGCGCGTAAATCCAGAGCAATCAAAAGATTTCGGCCCCTCTCCACCATATTTGTATCTAGCTCCCTCATACTGTTTTGCTACAGAAACTAAATGTTGTTTTGTATCATGAGCAAGACCATGCCGCTGTGATTTAGACTGAAGTCTTTTAGCTGGTCTGGGACCGCATGCTACCAGAGAAAACAAGAGCAGCAACATAGTGACAGAAAAGAGATTCCGATGTGACATAAATGAATTGAATTCAACAGAACATATTACAAAAATAGTAAATATGTATGAGATTTCCTAACTTTTTTTTCTATCCAGGCAGCGTATTTAAAACTCAAGTCGTCATTACCTCGCATAGCGCTTCCAACGCAAGCTGAATCCGATCTCATTCGGTTCAGAAATTACGGAGAATACTTCTTTTAAACAGGGTATTCTCCTTTTTTATTTCCAATCGAAGGCATCCCGATCTTTCAAAAATGGAAAATTATCGCGGAAGTCGTTCAACTTCGTTTTACTCAACTCCGCATATAAGACCTGCTCTTTATCGAAAGATTCGCTGAGCGTTTTTCCGGAATAATCAATAATCGCCGACCCCCCGTTGTACCGCAATCCACCGGGCTGAGTGCCGATTCGATTGACCCCTGCGAGGTAAACCTGATTCTCAATGGCGCGGGCTCGGAGGAGTGCCGACCAGTGACTGATGCGCGTATTGGGCCAATTGGCCGGAACAAGGTAAAGGTCCCCAGCTTCGGTATTTCGCATCCAGACCGGAAAACGCAAGTCATAACATACAAAAGGAAGTATTCGCCAGCCCTTGTACTCAATGATTTGACGAGCTTCACCCGGATCGTAAACTTTATCTTCACCACCATAGGAAAATAAGTGTCGTTTGTCATACACCGCATACGCTCCTGAAGGCCACACAGCGTACATTCGATTAAAAAACTTTTTTTCAGCCTGAACCGGCCAGGACCCGAAAACGATAGCCTCGTATTTTTCGGCAAGCCCTTTCGCCCAATTCAAGGTTTTGCCCTCAGGCGGCTCCGCCACCTTTTTGGGGTTCATCGTAAATCCCGTATCGAACATTTCCGGTAATAGGATGAGGTCTGCAGGAGGCGCAGATGCCAGCATGCGTTCCACGGTATCTTTATTTTTGGCTTTATTCTCCCATGCCATGTCGTATTGTAAAGCTATAATTCGTAAAGTTTCCATAGATCTCTAATATAATCAAAGCCCGCGGCATTCTCATTTTTCTTTTAGTCCCAACTATTCATAAACTTTACATGACAGATGGGCGATGAAATTATAATATACTATAAATCAATCACTTACCATAGGGTTAACTCCCGAACTTGAGCGATTATTCAATTCACACAAGGTGAATGGTAAGCTCTGGTTTTCACTTTTGAGTGTAGTTGTAGTCCAATAAAACAGAGCGAATGCTTCGGCCCAAAGGGTAGAAAATGCATGCATTTTCCAGCTTAGGAGTTCGTTCCGGAAGAGCGGTTAAGGGGTCAGAAGTTGCGATAATCCGGAATAAGAAAAATTAGGTCGTATCTTCGTAACGCAATAATAGGATATATGCGCGAAATGCAGGGAATAGTGATTCGAACCACGCGATACGGCGAAAGTAGCGTGATTGCAGAGGTACTGACCGCGCAGGAGGGTTCTGTAGCTGTCATTGCCAGCGGGTTACGATCCAAACGGGGGCGCGCACACGCAGCCCTGCTCAAAACGGGTACACCCGTGAATGTCATTTTGTATTTCAAACCCGGAGCCAATATGCATCGGTTAAAAGAAGCCCAGGCCGGTTACCGTATGTCTTCCATTCCGTTTTCAATTGTCAAAAGCAGTTTACTCCTTTTCCTTATTGACGTTGCTCGAAATGCCTTCCGCTCGTATTCGGAACACGAAAGCTCCTATCATTTTCTAATGACGCACATCCGCGAACTGGACCAACGCAATGAACGCCTTTCATGGGTCCCTCTCGAATTTATGATGAACCTATCTCAGCATCTGGGCTTCGGCCCGGAATTCGATCAGAGCGAAAACCCTGGTTATTTCGACCTCCGCCAGGGCGTGTTTACAGCTACCCTTCCACCACATCACAATATCGTTTCCGAAAATGATGCGCAAACTTTTTGGTTGTTGGGTCGACACCTTCGGCACGGAACTCCCCCTCCTGACATAGATCGCTTTACTCGTCAGAGACTGCTGGACGCACTCATTTTGTTCTTTCGGTTTCACATCGACCAGTTCCAGGCGCCTAAATCACACGAAGTGTTGTCCCAGCTATTCCATCCCCATCCAAAGTCCCCAGACTCAGGAAAAGCCTAAATGATCTCCCTTTTTTCAAGGGGGCGAGAGGAGCTGACCGGGTTTTATGCAATAAAAAGAGAAAAGAATTCTTTACAATTCTATATTTGTCCCAGAAATTGGTCCATATGACAACACAAACTGCCTTGGATTTTCGAATAGAGAACCGATCTGTCGATGAACTTAAGTCCTTTCACAAAGACTTACTTTTTCCTCGCATGGTCGAAGAGAAAATGCTCAAACTCCTCCGCCAGGGTAAAATCAGCAAATGGTTCTCGGGCATTGGCCAGGAGGCTATTTCCGTGGGCTGCACACGTGCGCTTCAGGAAAATGAATACATCTTCACGATGCACCGAAATCTAGGTGTTTTTACGACGCGAAGGCTTCCTCTCTCCCGCCTCATTGCGCAGTGGCAAGGCAAGGTGACAGGGTATACCCAAGGGCGTGACCGCTCTTTTCATTTTGGATCAAAAGAAGACTATATCGTAGGTATGATTAGCCATTTGGGTCCGCAATTGTCCCTTGCAAATGGCGCCGCCATGGCTCATATCCTAAAAGAAGAAAAGCGCGTAGCTCTCGCCTTCACGGGCGAAGGGGGTACCAGTGAAGGCGAATTTCACGAAGCGTTAAACGTCGCTGCCGTTTGGAATCTGCCCGTGATATTCATTATCGAAAATAATGGATACGGCCTTTCTACTCCCACCAAAGAACAATACGTATGCGAGCATCTGGTCGATCGGGCCAAAGGCTACGGCATGAAGGGGCTACGCATCAATGGAAATAACATACTCGAAGTATATGATACGGTGCGTCAGGAAGCCGAATCTATGCGCGACAACCCCCGTCCGGTATTGATCGAGTGTGACACCTTCCGCATGCGCGGCCACGAAGAGGCCTCCGGTACAAAATACGTGCCTCAGGAACTCTTCGATTATTGGGAGCAACGCGATCCGGTAATTAAATACGAGCGATTCCTGCTCGACGAAGAAATCCTTTCTGCTGATGAGGTTCTTAGCATTCGAAAAGATATCAAAGCTGAGATTGAAGTCGCTGTCAAAAAAGGCTTCGCAGAACCCGACCCCGTCCCCGATGCGGACAAAGAGTTGCAGGATGTATACGCGCCCTTCACTCCTCAATCGCGCCCGGCCGGATCAGCCACAAAAGAAATGCGCCTGGTGGACGCCATCAGTGACGGCCTTCGAGAGGCCATGCGCGAACACGACGATTTGGTCCTCATGGGACAGGATATTGGTGAGTACGGAGGCGTATTTAAAATTACCGACGGCTTTTTAGAAGAATTTGGTTCAGGCCGCGTTCGTAATACACCGCTATGCGAAAGTGCGATTATCGGTGCAGCACTCGGATTGAGTTTAGAAGGTCAGAAAAGTATGGTTGAAATGCAGTTTGCAGACTTTGTCACCGTCGGTTTCAACCAAATCGTGAATAATCTCGCCAAATTACACTACCGCTGGGGTCAAGCGGCCGACGTCGTCATTCGCATGCCCACCGGCGGCACAGTGGGCGCGGGTCCCTTTCACTCACAGAGCAATGAAGCCTGGTTTGCGCACACCCCTGGCCTGAAAGTGGCCTATCCGTCCAGCCCGGCTGACGCCAAGGGCCTGTTACTGCAATCGATTGAAGATCCCAATCCCGTGCTCTTTTTTGAGCATAAAGGACTATATCGGGCCGTGAGCGAGAAGGTCCCCGAAGGATATTACCATATTCCTTTTGGCAAAGCCCGCCTCATCCAGGAGGGTGAGCAAGCGGTCATCATTACCTACGGCATGGGCGTTAAATGGGCACGCGATTGGGCCGAAGCCAAGCAAGCTGATGTTGATATTATTGACTTGCGCACTCTGGTTCCTTTAGACTGGGACACCATCGCAAATTCTGTCAAAAAATGCCATCGCGCGCTGGTTTTACACGAAGATACCCTCACTGGAGGCTTCGGAGGTGAGCTGGCTGCACGAATCAGCGAACATCTCTTTGAACATCTGGATGCGCCTGTTTTGCGATGCGCTTCCATGGATACACCCGTACCTTTTGCAGCCGGCTTGGAGGCCCAGTTTATGGCTTCCAGTCGACTACATGACCGCATGGAAGAATTACTCAACTATTAAAACCTATTTTCTATGAATATCGATGAATTCATCGCCGTCGGAGGCAAATCCGGCCTATTTAAAATGATCAATAACAAAACCAGTGGCTTGGTTCTGGAGGATATCAGCACCGGCAAAAAGCGCTTTTATTCTGCCATGCGGCACCAGTTCACACCTCTGGGCACCATCTCCATCTATACTATGGTCGACTCCGAGCCCTTGAGCAAAGTCTTCCGAAACATGATGGACCAGTACGACGACAACCCCCCGCCCCCGCATAAGGATAAACCCGAGGTGCTGTTTGAATACTTTGAAGACGTTCTGCCCCAGTTTGACAATACCAAGGTCAATGTCGGCGACATTCGAAAGATCATCAAATGGTTCACCTTTTTGCATCAGGAAGGTCTGCTTGGAGAGGAGGAAGAATAGTATTCTACCCTCTCAAATCTGGCCAGGTCGACACCACATGCTTTTTTCTTACATTTGTTAGGAAAAATCAAGATCCTTCATGTATAAGAGCAAAAAAGTAGTCGCCGTTCTTCCCGCCTACAATGCTGCGCTAACCCTGCGACAGACTTACGCCGAGATTCCCCTGGACATCGTGGATGAGGTCATTTTATGTGACGACTTTAGTCAGGATCACACTGTAGATGTTGCGCGAGAGCTCGGCATTCAACACATTATCCGCCACACCGAAAATAAAGGTTATGGCGGCAATCAAAAGTCTCTTTACACCCGGGCGCTCGAGTTGGACGCTGACATCGTCATCATGGTCCACCCCGACTACCAGTACACCCCAAAGCTGATTCCCTCGCTGGTCAACCTCATCGGCGACGATCTCTACGATGCCGTTTTAGCTTCTCGCATATTGGGCAAAGGCGCTCTGAGCGGGGGCATGCCCCTCTATAAATACATTGCCAATCGCGGTCTCACCTTCACTCAAAATGTCCTGGTCAATCACAAATTGTCCGAGTACCATACGGGCTATCGGGCATTCAGCCGTCAGGTCCTAAAGCGCATCAACTACCCCGCCAATTCAAACGACTTTGTCTTCGATAACGAGATGCTATCCCAGGTGATTTACCATGGCTTTCGCATCGGCGAAGTCAGCTGCCCCACCAAGTATTTTGAAGAGGCCTCATCCATCAATCTCCGGCGCAGCACCATTTATGGGCTCGGCGTTCTCCGCGTCTCCCTACAACACTTTTTCCATCGCCTCGGTCTCGGCCGTTCCCCCATCTACCAAAAGCGTAAATAGCCGTGCGCTTTCATTCTTTCCTCTATTTTTTTAATTTTTGGGGGGATCCCCTCGGTGCTCCGCAGTGGCGGACACCTCGGGTCGCTATGCTTCAGGCTCCACCTTCGTTCGGTGCTCCCCGCCAGCGAGCTGGGGGTCGCACTCCCGCGCCGAGGCGCGGGACCTTGCGCAGCGCTATCCCATACTTGCTTATTGATAAAAGATGGATTAAAAAAAGCTTTGATAGCTTGAATCACTCTCTGGCAAACTTTCTTGTGCAATAACAAACCCCATCTTATTCTAACTCCGCAATATTCCCGACTTCCCTTCTTCTTTTCTTACCCGAATTTCTGAGCTTCCAAAGAATCCGGTAACTTTAAGCATTAAATCTTATCGCCGGAACCCAAATCTATGGCCAACTTATCCAAAAAAGATCCGCCAAAAGACTGGCTGACACGCATCCAGGAGCAAAGCTGGGAACCCGAGATCTTTATTTCGGGAATTGTTCTTTTTGCTCTCTATCAAATGCCCGATCTTATCCGGCAATTGCAGCATTTCCTCGTCAATAATTCGTATTACGTTTTCTCCTCAGGGTCGGTTGACGATTTGCTTATTTCTTTGCTATTGGTGGCCAATATATGGCTTGTGATTGGGTTTACCACGCATTTGTTACTGCGCAGTGTATGGGTCGCATACATTGGTCTGAGTTTCGTTTATAAAAAAGGCATCCAAACCGATCGGCTGCGTTTCAGAAAACCCTATCACCATCTACTCTTTCACGACAGTGGATTCAGTCGAACTATTCACCGAATTGAAAGATTGTGCAGTACCACCTTTGCTATTAGTTTTTTACTTTTTATGTGCATCATAGGAGCCTTTTTCGCTTTTACTCTGGTGGCCGTACTCATCGCTCTAAGCCTCTGGCTTTTCCCAAATCATAGTGATTTTAGTTGGGTTGATCCTGTTTTACAGATTCTTACACTTATTGCTTTCATCGATTTCGTCAGTCTCGGCTGGTTGAAAAGAATTCCCTACTTCTCTACCATCTATTACCCCTTTTATCGCCTTTTGAGTTGGGTTACGCTTTCGCCTCTTTATCGCCGCATTTATTACGGCCTGGTCTCTAATCACCCAAAGTGGAAAGCGGGTGTTCTCATCTTCCTTTTCAGTGCGATTTCTATTTTTCTCACGTTTTCCATACGTTCGAAAAATAATATCGCAGATTTCATACTTTTTAGGCTAGAAAGCAAAGATGAAAAGAGCATGTATTCGGGGCACTACCAAAATCTCATGGAGGACGAGCCCTCAAATATCGTTCAGATACCGTCGGATATTATTCCTACTCAAACCCTGAGAGTGTTTATCGTGCACCGGACCGCCTTTGAAACCACCCATATCAAACCTCTTTGTGATTATGAAAATAGATTAGACACCACGCCTGAACCCGTCTTAAAAATGGAATGCTTAGATGCCTTTTACGACCTCAACCTCAACGGTAAACACGTCGAAACGGACTATCACTACATTAAAGCTAATGAAACGAAGCAAGAAGGGCTTGTCACCTATGTCGACATTCGGCATTTAGGAAAAGGGATGCATGATGTATCAGTCATTTATAATTTTTGGGAGGATACCGCCTCTTTTGCCCAAAATGTAGCTACTGTCGAGTTTTATAAAGAATCCACCGCTATGCTGCCGGATACCGCAAAATGATGTCACTGCTATCGAAACAGGAATCAAACAGATGTGAACTCGGGGTAGGTAGGGTTACAAACAGAAGGCTTGACCTATAGATTATTTACCTGGGATGCCATCAGGGTGTTTCATCTTTGATATCGTCTCAAGAAAGCTGTTCATCTTTCTTGATGGAGTCCTCCTCCATTATTTTTTTTGAATTTGAAGAGTCGATTTCCCTACCCATATAAACTAATTTACTTCCGGCATCAATCTCTACATATTTACTTTCGGAAGGAATAATATGTAGTGAGTTATCTCTTTCCTTTATGAAAATAGGGATAACCTCCGGATCGGCTTTGGTGATCTCAATAATACCGCTGTAATGTTCTTGGGAGTTGATTTTCACCTCGTGGATTTCGGGATAACGGCGAGCTAAATTGACCAATTTGATGTAATCGTCAGTATGCGAAAATAGACCATCCTCCGGGTTGTTTTCCGGGTCATTCATCTCTTCAGGGGAAATCACTCGGAACGCTCCATTTTCACCAAGTTCTTTTTGAAAGTTTTCTATGGCCTTTTTGTTGATGGTTGTATTTCCGGTAAGGGCCATCAAGTAGCCTATATCACTTAATTCGAGATTGTCCTGTAAGTCATCAGAAAAGATATCCGCAACAAATGCGGTTAGTCCCATTTTTTTAGCTTCTTCAACATTGTTTTGGTTGTTATCTACCACAACGACGTGGCGGTCATTCTCACTCAAATATTTAGCAATAATTCGTGAAAAAGAGGAAGACCCCACAATCAAAATACCGTCAGAATGTTTTAAGAATACTCCAACCAGTTTGGCAAAAAGCCGGGCCGTAGTGGCATTGAACAGAACCGTCCCAAGAACGATCATAAATACTAATGGAGTTATATACTCTGCATCTGGTACCCCTTTATTAGCCAATCTTATCCCAAAAAGAGACGCAATTCCGGCAGCGACGATACCTCGAGGACCTACCCAGCTAATAAATAACTTTTCGTTGAGTTTTAAGTTAGAGTTTATACTGCTGAGAAGTACACCGGCAGGTCTTATGATAAAGACAATAATTAAAAACAGGTAGAGTGTTTTGAGATTATAAACCAGAAGCAGATCCTCGTAGTTGATGTTGGCTGCCAACAGAATAAATAAAATACTAATCAATAATACACTGAGAGACTCTTTAAAATAAAGTAAGTCTTTGAAATTTGGCAGATTCGTATTACCCATGATGATACCCATAACGACCACGGCCAATAAGCCACTTTCATGGGCAAAGGTGTCAGCAAGTACGAATACACCCAAAACTGAAGCCAGTGTCACAACATTCAGCAGAAAATGGGGGACGAGTTTATTTTTAACTAAATATATTAACGAATGCGCGAAAGTAAAACCAAAACTAAACCCGAAAAGGATCACTTTACCAAAGTCCTTTAATGCAATGGATGTGTATTCCGCCCCAGCTTTAGCATTGATAAACTCAAAAACTAAAACAGCAAACAAGGCACCTATCGGATCTATTAAAATCCCTTCCCATTTCAAAATAGCTGAAATATCCCGTTTGAGGGGAATATTCCTGAGTATGGGCGTTATGACTGTGGGGCCTGTTACTATAATTAAAGCAGAAAAAAGCAAGGATATTTTCCAGGACAATTGAAAAATGAAGTGAACAGCCACGCCGGCCCCTATGAAAGTTATGATTACAGCAATGCTAATGAGCTTTACAATAACGCTACTCACATTCAGAATTTCTCCTCTTTTTAGTGTTAGACCGCCTTCAAAAAGAATAACACCGATGGCAAGTGAAACAAAATAGTATAAGCTTTCCCCCGGGAATAAACCCTCCTCACCGTTCCAAACGGGTTCAATGAATTTTGAGCCATCCGCTGTATACAGAGTGGCAATAGGGCCCACTAAAAGTCCGATTAATATAAGTGGAAGAATCGCGGGAATCTTAAAACGCCAAGCGACCCACTGAGCTAAAATTCCTAAAATTATAATGGCAGCAAACTCAAACATATTCTAAAAATAGCATAATTCAACAAGAATCAAAGTAAGTTGTCGGCCTTAAGCTGTCTCAGGTCTCCGAAAACTTCATTGTGGAACCCTAATCCGTCTAAAATCGAGAATTTGCATTCAGCACGGTTCTGTTCAATAGAAAGTACTTTTTTCTAACACAATCAATCTCTGAAAAGTTGTGCCTTACAGACCTAAGAAGGGTAATGGTAATGGAGAGATCGTGGATAGAAGATAGGAAAAAAAGACCAAAAACAGGCCAGCAAGTAAAGTTGGATTTCGCTATCAAAAACGATTCCGATTGGTTTATTGGCGCCGGTCCTGCCTTTGGTCGACGAAAGCCCAAATTAACGTGAAATTAACAGAGGCTTTCGGGTGGTGGTTGATTGCACTCTATCTAAACGAGTACTATATGGTAAAGTATCCAAAACTGTGCCAGATTTAATTTCAACGTCTGGATGTAGACGGTCAAACTGATCCAATTCGTACGTTTGAATGATGCGAATTAAGATCTCTGCATATCGCGGATCTGTAGCGTATCCGCTGGTCTTCAGTCCGCGAGCCCAACCTTCATAATCGGTGTGAGACAATGAAAATAAATCCCTATAATATTTCCTGTGGGTCAAAAATTCACTGTGATCCAAATAGGAGTCCACTGCAGAATCATAAACTCGAAAACAGCTTTTTATCAGCTTTCCCTGAGCATCCAGATCATCATCCTTATGCAGGTACACCTGACCCGGCCAGTGGGCTTTACATTTGATTCCAAAATGATTGTGTGCATTCCGGGCCAGTGGGCTTTGCCCGCTTTGGGACTCGTGTATACCCTGAGCCAATGTAATGCTGGCCGGGATGCCTGTTCGATGCATTTCCTGCACCGCCAGGGCGGCAAATTGGTCAATATATCGAAGGGTTAAAGATGAACGCGACGGAGGGTCTGCAGCCAGTGCTATACTCAAACTGAATATCCATAAAAAAAGGGTGAAGCCTATCCTCATATTTTATTTTAATGCGCTCTACAAAAGAATAAATAGACGCTCAAATTGAGCGTCTATTTTTTTAGTTCCTAATTAACTATTTCAAAAATCATACCTAATTCTGAATGCTGTTCAAATGACGATGGAGTTTTTTCCATTAGTGCTGAACCACAACTTTGTGGGTTACTTGGGACTCCCCGGACGTCATGTGAAACAAATACATACCATTTGGCCAGTCTGCAGTAGAAAGCCTCCAACGATCACCTACTCGGTTCTCTACAGCTGCTTGCTCCAGGCCCGCAGGCGTGACAACGCGCAGTGCGCGTTCTTCTTGTTGGCCTTTCGGCCATTCCACCATCACAAATTCAGTTGCTGGATTCGGGTAGGTTTGAATGCCACTAACTTGCTCTGTTTCTGAGGAAACAGTGCCTTCATATCGGAAATAGTAGTCAATTTGGGTTCCGAAGTCGGATGGAAACCTCTCAATAGAAATGGGGAAGGGCGTATTCGATGTTCGGAAGCTCACACTTCCGGTACCCGCGTTATTGGCAAAGAAAGATAGACCGTCACCACCACTATCGTACAATGTGAAATGGTAGCAGCCACTCTCGAGTTCCCAGGGCCAGGTTTGACTTTGATTGGCTCTCAAGTCATCATCTTCATAAATTACATTTTGGTCCAGGTCGAGTAAGGTCCAGTAGTTTTCCCGGGGCCGTAAATTCGTTCTAATTTCAAGTTGCATCTCCTGGTCGATGAGTGGCACGGGTTCGAAAGCGGATTGAAGTATATTATTGTCTGCGTAGCCATCAGATTGTCCATTGGCTGAAATGATCTCGGCCTCAAAGACGGGCTCAGCGCGCTCACCAGACCATGAAACGGCTTCAGTGTATGGCATTTCGATGGTGACACGCTTCATGGGTGCAAGGAATCCGCTCCACTCAAAAGTAGACATCTCATCCACACCGTAGCGAATCTCCAGGCTAGTAATGGCTGTGCCTCCTGTATTTTGAACTTCGATGCGGGCGGTACCACATGCCGGGTTAAAGCGGCTATGTGCTTCATGCGTTGACGGTTGGAGAATATCCACCATGGCAGCATCGACATCGTGAGCATATCCGGCATGGTGAATTAAAACAGCCGAAATATTATAATTTGCCGGAACCTCTCCTGAAGGTACCGTGTAATCGTAAGGCTCTATATCTACATTTAAGTCCTGTATGACTCCATTGATAATAGCATCGGATAGGTCGTGCTCGTAACGAATAGCTTCTGATCCCGGACACCAATTGGCTCTATTGTACAACCAGGTTCCCCCTTGAGGAAAAATAGGGTTATATCCGCAGTCATTGCGCCACATAGGTTGTTCATCAATGGTAATTCCCATAGAGCGAACAAAATAAAAGCGATTGCAAAATTCGGCGCAGTTCAGCGCATTTATAAAGCCGTGCCCGGTGGGCAAAAAATGAAGTACGCTTCCCTCTGTTCCATCGGGCACCGTAATGTCTTTGGGGGGCATATGTCTCGCCTCAAAAGTATCTGCTTCAATGTAGTTGTATCCTCCCGGCCTGTATAAATTCTCGATGCCCACGACTTCCCGAGGAGGAGTCCCTTCAATCATTTCAAACTGCAAGTCAGCGGAAAATCCTGAACTCCAACCTTGATAAAAAATCTCAAACTCTACGGAGTCCTGAAGAAGAAGAGCATAATCTGTAACATCGTATACATATCGGTGCTCCCAGCTATTGTCGTAACCATTAGAGCCTCGAGCCATATAACCGGCATAAGGGGTGATCATTCGTCCTAACTCAAAACTTTCTTTGACTTCGCTTACATTCCAAAGGGTGTCGAGCTCCAGCGGATCGACAGAAAGGGTATCGATCTGAGCGATCGTGCTGTCGAGCTCGCCGGTCAGGCGAAAAGCTTTAATCAAAACCGTGTAATCCCAGTCGCTGCATCCTGAATCCGGACAGCCCAGTGTGAAGTGCATATTAACACGGCGGTAGCTTTGGCTCTCATCAGGAAAAAGAGCGGTATTTCGGTAGCCTTCATACCAACTCAGGGTTTGATTGTCAAATACCTCGACATTGACGGTATCGGACTGCGCTTGCAAACTGAAGAGCACAAAGAAAAAAGGAAGAGTTAAAAGTAGATTTTTTTTCATCTGTTTTGAATTTCTCCTAAGTTACGCAATTGACCCATTTTGGCCAAGTTTTACCTTTTTTGAGGTCGGAAATTGTTTGCTATTTACCCAAATATCAACTGCTCAGGTTAATAATCCTATAGAATTTCGCCTTCGCCCCCCTTTTAAGAAAGCGGACCTAATGATTCTGTTGGTTATTAACTTTATAGCCCCCGGTATATGGATAAATTGGTGCTGGGACATCAGACCTTTGGAATATTCAGGACGCGTAACCGCAGTACATCCATTTATGAAATGGGATAGCGCTGCGCAAGGTCCCGCGCCCCGGCGCGGGAGTGCGACCGCCAGTTCGCTGGCGGGGAGCACCGAACGAAGGTGGAGCCTGAAGCATAGCGCCCACGACCTACGGATCGCTTTGCGATTCCGGGGGCGTGGGATCCCCCTCATATCCATAGGAAAAATGAGAAAATAATAAGGTCCGGATGTGCTAAGCAGATGTTCCGGAGTCCGATTGTTGTGCTGCCTTTTCTACAAACCACATTTCGACTTCGCCCTTTCCTTTGGCAGCAATTTTACCTCGCTCTTTGAAAACAAATTCGGGTTCGTCTTTTAAAATTTCGTATGTTTTTTGGCTGATATTGACTTTGCCCGTTTGCCCGCCACTTTCCATTCGGCTGGCCAGATTGACGGTGTCCCCCCAAATGTCGTATTGGAATTTCCTGACGCCCACGATTCCGGCGACAATGGGGCCGACGTGAATACCGGCGCGCATTTGGAAAGAAGGCAATCCTTCCTGAGATCTTTCCTGTGCCCGTTTTTTCATAAACTGCTGCATTTCCAGTGCCGCTTTGACGGCTTGAGCTGCGGACCGACCATCGGGAACGGGGATTCCTCCCGCGGCCATGTAGGCATCGCCGATGGTTTTAATCTTTTCGATGTTGTGGCGATCACAAATATTATCAAACTCGGTAAAACAGACGTTGATTTCTTTTACCAACTCTGTGGCGGGCATTTTAGCTGCTGTAGCAGTAAAGCCTTTAAAGTCTGTGAAGAGAATGGCAGCCTGTTCGTAACGTTTGGCCTGAGCGACCCCATCTCTCTTGAGTTCCGTGGCGATTTCTGCAGGCAAAATGTTAAGCAGCAATTCATCCGAGCGATCGCGTTCTTTCTTTATGGAGCGTTGGGCGCGGCGCACGTATCGCAAGCGACTCCAGAGGGCACCCGCCAGGAGGAAAATACCTAATCCAATGCCTAAAGCAATGTTTCGGTCGGCCCGCTCATGAGCCAGTTCTTCTTTATGCTGCAGGTCGAGTACCAGCTGTTCCTGAATTCGCTGTAGGCTATCGGCTATTTGTTCTCGTTCAAATTGATGTCCCATTTCGACCCGGGTCATTTCTTTTGCCTTTTCCTTATTGAAAATCGAGTCCTGAAAGGCCGCATAGCGTTTGTAATATTTTAAGGCTTGCTGGGGCTGCTGGAGGTTCTCATAGGCTTGATACAAGCATTTACAGTTACTCATCTGGGAGTTATTCACCTTTACACTTGAGGCTAATTCAAGTCCTTTTTGACACCATTCCAAGGCTGTGGAATAATTGCCAAAGTCAATAGCTATCTCTCCCAGTTCTGCATAAATCATCGCCAGGGTCCGATGCTCCTTTCCTGCCTCAATACCCTCTATAATCTCTGTCAAATAAATTTTGGCCGAGTCCAAATTATTAAGCTGTTTGTGGGCGACTCCGATATGCATTTTAGTCACGCGAACCCAGCTTTCTTCATTCATCAATTGCCACAATGCCAAGCTCTTTCGATGATACTGAAGGGCGGTAAAAGGGTCATTCCGATCTTTCCAAAGGACGCCAATATTATTATAAGCGCGCGCAATTTCAACCTTTTTGTCTAGCTTAAAATAAAGGTCAATACTGTTTTTATAATAATCAGAGGCCTTTTCATATTCATCCTGCATATGGAAGTTGGCTCCAATCGTGTTATATACTTCGGCAAGTGTCGCTGTATCTTGTAACTCCTGACTTAAGGCCTCAGCTGAGAATAACAATTGCAAGGCGATATCGAAGTCGTTGCGAATAAGTCGCAATAAGGAAGATTCCATCCAGACCCGAAGCTTTGCTTTCTCATTTCCTAAAATTTCGGCCTGATGGAGAGCCTCATCTAAAAACGCTAAAGCTGAAGGATAATCGCCTTTTTTGCGGGCATCAGCTGCTTGCTTCATGAAGGATTCAAACTTCAGGCTGTCTGTCGGATTTGTCGCAAAACTTAGGGGCGCAGATCCTATAGTTAGCGCGACGCTAAGCAGGAAAAGTCTGAGGCACATTAGTTGTATCTGTAGGATCATGATTGAAAAACACCTAATAATTTTATAATTCAAAACCGAAGGTAAGGTGAATAGTCAACTCCGATATGGCTATTTTCGAAAAAAATGAGTATTTTCAGGCAAAATAACCAAATTTTAACGAAAACACTTAACCATGTTGATGAATACGATTTTTTTTAGCCTGTTTTTCATTGTATTCGCCGCAGACTCTACGGATCCACCGACTGTCCAGGATGCTGGTTTTAATGAAGCGATATTTGATGTAGAGACCATTCAAGATCTACTGGGCCGTTCGAATAGCGATGGAATACGATTTTACAATACGCTACAAGATGGGAAGGTAGGCGTGATGGCCGTATCCATTTCAAACGGAGCCGATTTGAACAGTGGATTTTTTCCCCGAAAGCCATATGTCCTGGCAAAAGGAGTCGATACCGATGGAGTTATTGTCGATAAAATATCGGAAAGCGAAGCTCGTGATCTCTGTGAATCGGTTCATAATAGTCCACATATGCAGTACTCGGCCGACTTTAGCCAGTCGGACTTCAGCACCCTTTTAAGCATCGATAATGCCAATGCCGTTCGTTTACAGCCAAGTAAAACTGCCGAAGGCGGCCTATCTATGAAGCTGGAAGCGGTAAACTTAGAGCGCGGGCAGGTGAGTGAATTGGGTCAGGGATCGAGGTACGTGGTAACTTCTACTCTTCCTTGCCCTCCCATTTGCGGCCAGCGTGAAAATTATGTGTTTCGGCCGCTGTAGGACTTGCGGGTGAAAATATACAAGGCGTGCCGGAAACCTTTAGCTATCTCTCATATTAGTGGTCGAGATGCGCTTAGGGAGATATAATTTCATCTCTGCCATTTCCAATGTGTCTAGATGGCCCATTTTTTGCTCATCCGCT
>CAZVFU010000021.1:0-31082 GCA_964626595.1 uncultured Saprospiraceae bacterium | reverse complement strand
TACTGCGACTTTTCAATATCCATTCAGAGGTAATGGCACTCGCGGCCGACCGTAGCGCCGATGGGCCCCACATAGGGGCCAGCGGTACGCCCAAAAAAAGAAACACAATAAAAAGGTCTTTACAATAGAGACTTATGCTTTATCAAAGGCTTCCTGCTGCATCAATACCTCGCCAAAGGAGATTTCCCGGCCGGCTAAAACCAATATGGTAGTGGGAAGTCCCTCCAATACATTTTGGATGTTTTCATAATACGAGACAAAACGATCATCGGGTGTAGCCATACCCATAAATATTAAATCGGCCTCTCCGGAAGAACTTCTCAAGACCTCGGGGAAAGATCTGTTATCAGCACAAAGGACCTCGCATTCTGCGCCCATGCGCAATCTTTGTACCATGGACTGCAAGTTTTCTTCTGCTGCCCTAACTGCTGATGCCTCTGGAACTACCATTTTTACGGTAACGGTGGCGTCCCACCAATTTCTGCTATTTTGCAATAAGTAGGCCAGAATCATCATGAGACCGCCATTGCCTTTGATTCCCCCCCACCATAGGTCGATCTTTTTCTTTCGACCAAAAACGTCATTTTCTTTATCTCGGATAATGACGACATTCCGCTTAAGTTCATGAAAATAAGACACCATTTGACAGTAATCCTTTCGGATTTTTTCGTTTTCGCTGTCGCCGAGTATGATGGTGTTTGGGACCAGCGCTCCAAGACCATAGGATTTGACTAGTTCCTGTGAACCAGTGAATGGGTTTTCCGCGGACACAACTCTCGTGAGAGCCTGAATACTGCGTTTGGCGAGTACATCTCGTATGGACTCTTCCAATTTATAAAGACGCTGTGGTTGAATATCTTTTCCGGGTATGACGGTGGCTATGGTAAGAATACCCCGGTTGTGGGTGATCGCATTCGCAAATTCGATGAGATGCCACCTCTTTTTGGGTGCTCCTGATAATACCAGTGGATTGGGCCGCCAGGTTTTGGCATTTGTATCTGTTTTTATTCGCATAAGGCCTGCCCGAATCAGAGCCATCCACAGGCCTTTTCGCACATCCCCCCAGGCCGTTTGAAGTTCTCGATTTTGCAACCATAAAAATATGATAATCACGAATACAAAAGCCACAGTAGTAGCTATAGCATTGATGAGGAACATTACAGATAGACAACCTAAAGCACCCAAAATGGATAAACTCCAATGAACTTTGAAAGCAGGCCTAAAAGACGGACTGTCCAGGAGGCGTTCGATTCCCGCGGCAGCATTGACGACGCCATAGGTCGTTAAGAAAAACATGGTAAGTATGGGCGCGATGATGTTGAGATTGCCTAAATATACGGCCAATAGGGCTACTCCGAGTGTGAGTATGGTTCCAATCCTGGGGCTATCGTCTGCACCCGCGCCCCGCCCTAGCCATCGCAGCCACTGGGGGAGAATGCCATCTCTAGCTAGTGCCTGAAGCACTCGCGGAGCTCCCAAAATGCTTCCGATAGCACTAGATAAGGTGGCTCCCCAAACCCCGATTAATATCGCGTCTCCCCAATAAGCAATTTTTCGCATGATGAGCGGATCGTCAATCAGTGTCAAAGAATCAGCTCGATTCGCCAGAATGATAGGCAGTAACATGTATATAAGGTATCCAACTCCAATAGCGTAAAATGTTCCCTTGGGAATTGATTTTGCGGGGTCCTTTAAGTCTCCGGACATATTTACACCGGCCATAATACCCGTGACTGCCGGGAAAAATACGGCAAAAACCACCCAAAATCCCTCTGAGTTTCGATCTGAGGCGCCCCACATTTCTATGCTAGATTCTTCAACAGGACTGCCAAAAAGGAGAGATAGAAGGGATAGTGCAATACCAAACATGATGAAGTATTGCGCCTTGATGGCCGCTTTAGCTGAAATCAGAGCCAATGCGGCAACTCCAACAGTAGTGACCAATCCCACCGTTTTAAAATCCAATTGGGGGAATACAGCGACTAAACTTTCAGCAAAGCCCACCGTATAAAGCGCTACGGAAAGGGCCAATGCGATGTAAAGTGGAATGCCCACCGCGCCGCCGGCCTCCACACCCAAGGATCGACTAATCATATAATAGGCACCTCCAATACGCACCCGTTGATCGGTCGCTATGGCCGCAACGGAAAGGGCGGTCAGAAAGGTGATGGAGGTCGCCAATGTGACAATAAGGAGCGTACCGATGAGGCCTACATTCCCTACGACCCATCCAAATCGCAGGTACATAATCACACCCAGAATCGTAAGTATAGATGGCGTAAATACCCCGCCAAAAGTACCTAATCCATTTTTTGCTTTTGGCGTTACGACTTGCTTAGAGGCTGCACTTTTTGTAAAAGGGTTTTTCATGGGATTCCTTTCCTATGGTCAATCAACAAAGGGACTCAAATTCTGCTGTAAGGTAAGTAAGTTTGTGAGTAAGCAAAAATAGAGTGGGTTACCAAAAAAATGAATGTAGATTATAGGATAAGCCTAGGATAGGGTATAAGCTCGGGTTAATCAAGCTGAAGGAAGGAAGTTGGGAATTATTTTGCACCTATTTAAAAAGTGCTCCTAAAGTTTATCAGCCTTTTGATGCGGCTTCTCTTCCGATAATTTTCCGCAAAAATTCCATGTCTTGCTTACTTAGTGACTTGTGAACTTCACGCACCTTATCGTTTTCGAGATGTAATTGTAAAACAGTATTCCCCCAATAACTCTTTTTACGGATTTTTTGGAGATGAGCAAAGGGGATTTCAGACGAGCTCGTTCTCTTTTGTAGCGATCTGAAAAGCAAGGGAATAGCCGCTATTCCCCCTGCTATCCAGATCCAATCAAATAAGCTGGCCTCGAAACCCGATCCGAGATTAAAAAGGATCACTATTGCATTAGCAACAAATAAAAGGTAGAATACACGCTGAATGATTAACATCCAACGATATTGGTCATGGATTTGAAGTACGTCAGTTTCTTTATTTACCGTGATGACTCCGCTGGTCGGTAGACTATTCATTAAATCCAATTTATTGTAAGGTGAATAACAAAAATAGTCTTTTTCTCTATTTGGGATCGATTGATTTGTTAAAATTTCGATAATTGCCCATTAAAAAAGTTTTTTTTATTATATTAGATGATTATTAACTTAAATTTTATCTTATGAGAACGTCAATTTTTCTTTTGTTTGCCGCATTTTTATTGTCAGGATTATCGGTTTCTGCTCAAGTTATTTCCAAAGGAACTCATACCATCGGAAGTTCTTTAACTTTCCCTGTTTTTTCTCAGTCGGGTCTTCTCGTACCAAACCAGGCGGGATTGACTACTACTACAGTGGAGGAAGATGGTTTAATCATGGATGGGGTTGATGAGTATTTTTTTGATCAGTATTTTATTCAAAGCGGATACTCATATTTTTTGGCTGATGATTTAAGCATTGGTGCGGATTTTGCCTTAGCCTATACCAAGACTGATTTTGGGAATAGCACTGAATATTATTTATCTCCAGAGCTCCGTTATTATCTCCGTTCCCCCTTTTTCCTTTCAGTAGCAGGCAACATGGCTTATTTAAATGAGGAGTTTGAATTTAACAGCCTCTCACTATCTGCGGGTTATAATTTATTTGGTTCATCGGACTGGGCTATTGAGCCGCGATTGATTTACACTCATTTGCTTGGAGATGAAATTCGAACGATAAGAGGTGAGGGCTTTATGGGTGAACTGAGTTTTCGATATTTTCCAGGCCGTACAACCGCAGATTCGGCGGCGGTGGAATCAGCACTTCAAAAAGGAAACTTTCTTTTCGGTGGAAGTGGATCCTTGAACTTTGCGCAAGAAGACTTTACCTTTATTTATATGTCACCCAGAGCCGGTTATTTCATTACTGACCATTTAGTCTTGGGTGCCGGGTTCAATTATGTCTATCAGAGACTGGAAAATTCATCTGCCGGAGGGGGGCAGTCCTCTACGTTTTCAAATCAAGCCCTTATAGGTAACGTATTTGCTAGATATTATGTCTACAACGGTTTTTTTACAGAACTGGAAGCAGGCCTAATGCTCTTTAATTCTGCTAAAGAAAATGGCGAAGAGCTTGAGCTTCAGAATCTTTCTGTTCGGTATTTTAGTGCGCGCTTGGGATACAGTTGGTTTATTTCGCCCGCTCTTGCTTTGGAGCCCAGTCTCCGGTTTGGAAGAGCGCTGTATTCTAATGAAGTTCCGAGAGTCGATAACGTAATAACTTTAG
The DNA here is from genome assembly GCA_964626595.1 of uncultured Saprospiraceae bacterium. Taxonomy (GTDB): domain Bacteria; phylum Bacteroidota; class Bacteroidia; order Chitinophagales; family Saprospiraceae; genus JAWLFI01. Next base: position 26,845 of record CAZVFU010000021.1, on the reverse strand, counting down.
AGTCCGTGCAGCAATCTTTTGGGCTGGAATTTAGCATCCATGTGTTTTTGAACCGATAGCTGTATAGAAAGGCTCCTACCTATACTGTCTTAAACGTTATGGTACTATTCTTTTATCCCATGCGATAGGGAAATACTTTTGTTTACAGCTCAGAAGCAAGTGTTTGAGTTGGGCTGGGCTATTAAGGCTGTCTTCTGTGTGAGCGGTGGGAAGGGCCGGGAGCGATAGCGAGCGGGTCCGGAGGATCGCGTAGCGAGCAGGAGGACGAAACCCCTGGACGACGCGACCCCTTCCGGATCGTATATCTCCAATTGCGGCTCATGACATGAGACAAACACTCGATCATGACATGAGACAAACTCGATCCGGAAGGGGACACACCCAAAAAAAGAATAATGCGACCCGATAGTCTAAAAAAATGATCCTTTTCTAGACTAACGCCTGTTTTTTTCGTTCTAAACACTATTTTTTTTCTTTTATTATTTGTAGAGGTCATTTTAAGGGCTTCATAAACCTGGATTAGCTACACTTAGAAAGGACTGTGCAACTTGCGATTTAATATTGCATTAACATATTTGTAGGGGTATAATTTAGAGTTGAAGAGGCTATTTGCAATGCTTAAACCTGTGTTTTTTTGTTCGTATTTTGAAAAAAATCATTGAATAAGCTATATTAGTCGAAATATTGACCTCCTAAAATGAGAAATGGTTCTTTTTAAATTTGTAGGGGTGTAATTTTGAAGTGTATAGGTGTGGAAAATAAAAATGACATATTGTTAAGCCAGAAAAGCGCGCTCATGCTCCACGTGTGTAAAGCACTTTTCATCCTGTCTTTGGTTTTAGTTTTTTCTTGCTCCGATACAGATTATCCAGCTGTGGATAGCAAGGTAAGTTGGGATATGGTCTGGTCGGATGAGTTCGATGGCGATTCCCTACAGCAGCCCGACACGACGATATGGACTTTTGACATAGGGCGTGGTAATAATGGCTGGGGCAATGGCGAGTTACAGTATTATACGGATCGAACAGAGAATGTATTTATTGATGGAGCGGGGCATTTGGTTATACGTGCTTTTCGCGAGGACTATAAGGAGGCATCTTATACCTCGGCAAGACTGAAGACAAAGCGAAAGGTGGAGCAGAAATATGGAAAGTTTGAGGCCCGAATTCAAGCTCCCACGGGGATGGGAATATGGCCTGCTTTCTGGATGTTAGGTTCAAATATTGATAGTGTGGGGTGGCCTGTGTGCGGGGAAATTGATATTATGGAGGTCATTGGAGAGGAGAGGAATGAAATTCATGGCTCATTACATGGTCCCGGGCATTCGGCCGGTGAGGCGATTACGACTACCTATACGCTACCTAAAGGTCAAATGGATGAAGATTTCCATATTTTTTCGGTGGAGTGGGATGCGGATTCCATTGTATTCTTCGTAGATAATCAGCCGTATCAAACCGTAAGAAAATCCCGCATCAAGGGAAAGTGGGTTTATAACACCCCCTTTTTTATGCTATTAAATCTAGCGATTGGTGGAACATACGTTGGATTCCCTACAGCAGAAACGCCTTTCCCTAAGGAGATGATTATTGATTACGTTCGAGTGTATGAAAGGACCGAGAGCGAGGAAGAAAAAGAAAATTAAAATTGTATGTCAACAGTTGACGTGACCCCAAAGCAGCGAATTGACGAGAAAGCAGCTTTAGATGTCATTCATATCGATGGAACTCCGTTTTTGAAAATATCTCAAGCGGATGCTTTGGATCCTTTTTTTATGAGTGTGGTCAGTAACTCCGATCATTGGATGTTTATCGCCAGCAATGGGGGACTTACCGCGGGTCGAAAAAACGCACAGTATGCTTTATTTCCATACTACACGGATGATAAGCTGATGGATTTGGCCGATATCACCGGCAGCAAATCTATTTTTCAAATAGAAACTACGGATGGTTTACAAATTTGGGAGCCATTCTCAGATCGCTTTTTTGGCAAGTATGATCTCAGTGTGAACCTTTACAAGAGTGCCTACGGAAATCAAATTATTTTTGAAGAGGTAAATCACGATTTAGAGTTTAGCTTCCAATACCGTTGGAGTTCGAGTGATGATTTTGGTTTTGTGAAGACGAGTAGACTCAAAAATTGGGGGGATGCCAATCGTTCAGTGGGGCTTTTGGATGGCATTCAAAACATCATGCCTTATGGAGTGAGTAGTGACTTACAACAGGCAAGCAGTAACTTGGTAGACGCATACAAACGCAGCGAGCTCCATGCAGAATCGGGATTAGGTATTTTTGCTTTAAGTGCCATCATTGTGGATAAAGCTGAACCTAGTGAAGCCTTGAAAACGAATGTGGCCTGGTCACTGGGCTTTGAACATCCTACGATACTTCTGTCATCGGGTCAGCTTGATCATTATCGAGCTGGTGGACAAGTGCAGGCGGAGAGAGATATAAAGGGAGAGAAGGGAGCCTATTTCGTTTCTGCCGAACTCACATTGAAAGCGGGTGATCAAAAGGAGTGGTATATTTTGGCGGATGTCAATAAAAATCACACTCAAGTGATTGAGTTAGCTGAAAGAATTAAAAGAGAAACAGATATAGTCGCTAAAATTACGCAAGATATATCCCGAGGGACCAAAGAACTGGTAAGATTGGTCACTTCCTCAGATGGGATACAGCACACCGATGATACGCTTCAGGATTGTAGGCACTTTTCCAATACACTGTTCAACATCATGCGCGGTGGAGTGGCGGATAGAGGTTATCGGGTGGAGAAAAGTGATTTTGAGCCCTACCTGAAAAAGGCCAATCCAACTCTTGCGGAGCGGCAGAAGAAGTTTTTAAAAGATCTGCCTTCTTCCCTTACTTATATGGATCTGGTGGAAAAAGCCCGAGCCACTGAGGATCCGGATTTTATACGATTATCAGTAGAGTACTTGCCCTTGAAGTTCAGTCGCAGGCATGGTGATCCCAGTAGACCCTGGAATGAATTTTCCATTAATATACGCGATGAAAAGGATGGGAGTAAGGTGCTGGATTACGAAGGAAATTGGAGAGACCTTTTTCAAAATTGGGAGGCTCTGGCTTACTCTTATCCAGAGTTCTTAGATGGGATGATTTATAAATTTTTAAATGCTTCCACCTTTGATGGGTATAATCCCTATCGAATTACCAAAGATGGGTTTGATTGGGAGACCATAGAACCGGATGACCCCTGGTCTTATATTGGATACTGGGGTGATCATCAGATTATCTATTTATTGAAGTTTCTGGAATTGGTCGACAAGTTCAATCCCGGACATCTGCAAGACTTATTCGAACGGGAAGAGTTTGTTTATGCGGCGGTCCCTTACGAAATCAAAACTTACGATGAAATTGTAGCGAACCCCAAGGATACGATTGAGTTTAATCCGGAGCAAGACAACCGTATTCGAAAAAGGCGCGAAGCTGAAGGTGGGGATGGGGCTTTGCTTCGAAACAGCTTTGGTGAAATTAATAAAGTGAACTTTTTAGAGAAGCTGCTTGCCACGCTGATATCCAAATTGTCAAATTTTGTACCCCAAGGAGGGATTTGGATGAATACTCAGCGGCCCGAGTGGAATGATGCTAATAATGCCTTAGTGGGAAATGGAGTCTCCATGGTGACCTTGTATTATTTGTATCGTTTTTTATTGTTCTTCGATCAAGCTCTATCTAAATATGAGGGGTCTCGAATTTCGCTTTCGAACGAGTTTGTCGAGTTTTATCATACCGTGAGAGAGGTATTGGAAACACACATGGAAAAATTGGAAAGCGGTCTGGATAAGGCTGTTCGACAGGAAATCGTGGACGAATTGGGGCAGGCGGCCTCTGATTATAGGATTCATATTTACAAGTCGGGATTCTGGGGCAAAAAGCGCTCCGTTTCTATGGCGGGAATAAAGCGTCTTGTCACCTTGTCTTTGGCTTACCTCGAGGATAGTATGGAAAGAAATAAGCGTTCTGATGGGCTTTATCACGCTTACAATTTACTTTCTTTTGATAGAGAGGGCGTTAGTTTATACGAATTAGATGAAATGCTGGAGGGCCAGGTTGCTGTGCTAAGTTCTGGGTTTGTAAAGGGAGAAGAGGCTCTGGAGGTATTGAATGCCATGCGAAAGAGTGAGCTGTTTCGGCCGGATCAATATAGTTATATCTTGTATCCCAATAAGCAGTTGCCGGGATTTTTAGAGCGAAATATCATACCTAAGGAAATTGCTGAACAGTCTACTTTTATTCAACATCTAATTTCAAATGGTGAGGGATACATTGTAGAAAAGGACAGATTAGGACAGTATCATTTCAATGGTAACTTCAAAAACGTAAACGACCTGGATCAAGCTCTGGACCAAGTTTTCGAGGAGGGTAAATACAGCGCAGAGGAACAGCAATACAGAAAGGAGATGCGTGATCTTTTTGAGCAGGTGTTTAACCATAAATCCTTTACAGGCCGATCGGGGACTTTTTATGCGTATGAAGGTCTAGGTTCCATCTACTGGCATATGGTTTCCAAGTTGCTACTTGCAGCTCAAGAATGTTGTTTGGAGGCCATTCGAAAAGAGGAGGACCCGGTTTTGGTTGGGCAATTACTAGACCATTATTACGAAATTCAGGCTGGAATTGGGGTGCATAAAGCGCCCAGGTTATACGGCGCGTTCCCTACTGACCCTTATTCGCATACGCCCATGCACAGAGGGGCGCAGCAGCCTGGAATGACTGGGCAGGTGAAAGAAGATGTGATTGTGAGATTGAAGGAACTCGGAGTGTTTATCAAAGGGGGTAAAATTACTTTTCATCCTTGTTTGTTGAAAAAAGATGAGTTTTTATCCCAATCGGAACGCTTCACATTTCTGGATGCAAACGGAAATGACTTATCCGTCGAGGTGAATCCAGGGCAACTTTTCTTTAGTTATTGTCAGGTACCCATCATATATACAAAAAGTAACTCCTCAAAAGTGAAGGTAGAGTTTTTTCAAGGATCGCCAGAAGAATGGGAAGGTCAAGCGTTAACTGAAGAGTTGAGTCAGTCGATATTTCAAAGAGAGGGAAAGATCCGTCAATTGATCGTTCACGTGAATCAAAAAATATTAAAATAAAATGCGAATATGGAACCAGGGCGAGATTCGAAAAAGTTGTATTGCAGCTTTGGTGATGAGCGGGATCCTCCTATTGGTTTTTGCATCTTGTAAGCCTATGAAAGAAAATAAGGGTAAAACCATATCGGCGGCACAGATTTTAGGAGATTCATCCTATCGGGCCATTTGCTACGGAGGCTACAGGGAGAAAAGTCGATCCGTGCAGCCTACAAAAGATGAAATAATGGATGACATGCGTATCCTTTTTGCCATGGGGATTCGGATTGTCAGGACATATAACGTTCATTTAGAGCAGGCCGAAAATTTGCTTCACGCTATTCAGGAGTTAAGAGAAGAGGATCCGAACTTTGAGATGTATGTTATGTTGGGGGCGTGGATCGACTGCAGAAATGCCTGGTCACCTTTGCCACCGGACCACAGTCAAGAGAGCATTAATAATGCGATTGAAATACATAAGGCCGTTGAACTGGCCAACGAATTTCCTGACATTGTTAAAATATTAGCCGTCGGTAACGAAGCCATGGTGAAATGGGCGACGAGCTACTACGTTCAACCCTGGGTGATCCTGAAGTGGGTGAAATATTTACAGTATCTCAAGAGTGTCGACAAGCTTCCCAAAGGACTGTGGATCACAAGTTCTGACAATTTTGCCTCATGGGGAGGAGGTGATCCAGCGTATCATGTTCCAGATTTAGTTGAACTCATAAAAGCAGTAGATTACGTTTCAGTGCATACTTATCCTATGCATGATACACATTACAACCCTAATTTTTGGGGCATTTTCCCATCAGAGGTTGAGCTTCCGAATTCGGAAAAAGTGCATCGGGCTATGTCTAGATCAAGGGATTATGCGATTAATCAGTACAAAGGGGTGGTTAACTATATTAAGTCTTTAGGAATCGACAAGCCCGTTCACATTGGTGAAACAGGCTGGGCGACGGTATCGAATAGGCAATACGGCTCAGAGGGATCTAAAGCAACTGGTGAATACAAGTCTGCTCTATATCACGACCTTATGCGGGAATGGAGTGAAGAAAACGGAGTTTCTTGTTTTTATTTTGAGGCATTTGATGAGCAATGGAAGGATGCAAATAACCCTGAAGGTTCCGAGAATCATTTTGGTTTGATCAATTTGCAAGCAGAAGCGAAATATGTGCTTTGGGAGGAGGTAGACCGGGGCACTTTCGAGGGGCTAAGCCGAGATGGCAGACCGATTACTAAAACATATGGCGGGAATGAAAGAAAACTAAAAGGCGATGTTGAGTTACCTCCGGTTGTAGAGCACCTTCAAATTTTTAGTCAATGAAAAGGATAAATCAAGGTACGGTTGAAATTTTGGTTTTCATTTGGCTCGTTGGATTTTGTTCATGCGTGGAAAAAGAAACTATGAAGGTTGAAATATTTGAAACCCGGGCCGGGACAAAACCTTTTCAAAAAATTGAAAATCAGAAGCCTGTTGACGAGGGGAAAAACATTACAATACTTCCTTCAGAACGCCATCAAACTATTTTAGGATTTGGGGGCTCATTTACAGAATCATCTGCGTATTTGCTTCATAAATTAAGCAAAGCGAATCAAAATTCACTGATAGAAGCTTATTTTGGGGATTCAGGAGCGCGGTACTCTCTAACACGAAAACATATAAACTCCAGTGATTTCTCTTTGGGGCAGTATTCCTACGCGCCGGTAGAGGGTGATACCTCCCTGCGTCATTTTTCGATAGCTGAAGATACTGCAGACATCATTCCGATGATCAAAAGCGCGATGGAAGCATCAACGGATGGGTTTCGCATTATTTCATCTCCCTGGACGGCTCCACCCTGGATGAAGGATAACAACGACTGGGTGGGCGGGAAGTTACTTCCGGAGCACTATTCCACCTGGGGACTGTTTTTTAAGAAGTATGTTGAGGCTTATCGAGCAGAAGGTATTCCCATTTGGGGGGTCACTGTGGAAAATGAGCCTCTGGGAAATGATAGTAATTGGGAAAGCATGCATTACTCGCCAACTGAAATGAATGTTTTCGTCCGAGATCATTTGGGGCCAGCTTTGGAGGCTTTGCCAGAAGATGTTCGCATTCTAGGCTACGACCAAAATCGGGATGAAGCTCTGTATGATTGGGTTGATACCCTATACGGGGATGAAAAGGCGTTTAAGTACTACGATGGGATAGCCGTTCATTGGTATGCCAGTACTTATGATTACTTCCCCGATGCGCTGGATTATGCTCACCAGAAAGCCCCTGACAAATACATCATTCAGTCCGAGGCCTGTATAGATGCGCAAAAGCCCGTTTGGAAGGATGATAGCTGGTATTGGTCAAAAAACGCCACGGATTGGGGGTATACCTGGGCACCAGACGAGCAAAAATATCTGCATCCCAAATACGTCCCTGTATTCCGCTATGCTCGCGATATTATTGGATGCTTAAATCATAATGTTAATGGATGGGTCGACTGGAATATGATTTTAAATCGTTCCGGTGGTCCCAATTGGGCGAAAAATTGGTGTATTGCCCCCGTGATTGTAGATGAGGAGAGTGACGAAATTTACTTTACTCCACTTTTTTACGTGATGAAACATTTTAGTCGGTTCATTCGGCCGGGTGCAGTGCGTATTGGTTTTCAGAACCAAGATCCAAATGTAATGTGTACATCTGTTCGCAACCCAGATGGCTCTGTCGTCCTGATGTTATTTAATCCCACGACGAGTCGTGAACATTTTAAGGTAAAGTGTCAAGGCTTTTCGACCTCAATTTCGATTGCTCCAAGAGCTTTGCAAACTGTAATTCTTAAAAACATAGCTATTTAAATCCAATTGTCATGTCAGAAAAAGCTACAAGTACAGCTCAAGTTTCATTTGGTCAGAAAGTAGCTTTTGGTATGGGGATGTTGGCAAACCAAATGTTTCCTGCAGCCTTGGGAATATTCATGGTCGTTTTGGTGCAAGATTTAGGCTTTCCAGGTTGGATGTGGGGCATTCTTTTTTTCTTACCCCGTGTATTTGATTCGATTACAGACCCAATTATGGGTTTTATTTCTGATAATACCCAATCGAAATGGGGCAGACGCAGGCAATACGTTTTAATTGGAGCCATTGTCATGGGTATTTCCTTCGTAGCTATGTGGCAATTATATCGCGAAAATGGGGTTTCGTACAACTTCACATACTTCCTTCTCTGGTCAATTGTTTTTTATTTAGGGTTAACCATATTCAGTGTTCCTTATGTGGCTATGGGGTATGAATTGAGCGATAACTTTCACGAGCGTACTGATATTATGGCGACCGCCCAATGGATTGGCCAATGGGCTTGGGTTATTGCTCCATGGTTTTGGGTGGTTATGTATGATCCAGAGTGGTTTCCAAATGCAGATACAGCCACTCGAAGTCTTGCAATTTGGGTAGGTGTTGGGTGCGCCCTATTAGCCATTGTGCCCGCTATTTTTATAAAAGGGCCTTCCACAGCAGAAGATGAAAGCTTAGCTCCACTGACTTTAAAGACTATTGGGAAAAGTGTAATAGGTATTATAGATAGCTTCAAGGAAGCCTTCAATTATGTTCCCTTTCGAAAGTTATGTATCTCCACCTTTCTCATATTTAATGCCTTTAATACTATTGCAAGTTTTTCCTTCTTTATAGTGGTATATTATTTGTTTCAGGGAGATGCTGCAGCGGCAGGAGTTTGGCCGACCTTGTTCGGCAGTTTAGGAGCTTTGGTCACCACTTTTTTAGTCATACCGATTGTGGCTAAAATGTCTAAAGTTATGGGAAAAAAGCAAGCGTTTATTGCTTCTCAATCCATTTCTATTTTAGGTTATATTCTTTTGTGGTTTTTATTTGTTCCCGGAAAGCCCTATTTATTTATTCTCGCGCTTCCTTTTTTCTCCTTTGGGATCGGCAGCTTGTTTACTTTAATGATGTCTATGACGGCAGATGTTTGTGACTTAGATGAGCTAAAAACCGGAAAAAGACGTGAGGGCATTTTTGGAGCGATATACTGGTGGATGGTGAAGTTTGGGTTTGCCATTGCGGGTTTGTTGAGTGGTGCGATCCTCTCCATCGTAGGTTTCGATGCCACAGCCGAATCACAATCTGAGAGTGCTATTACCGGACTTAGGCTTTTTTATTCTGGCCTTCCCATCCTGGGAACCATGGTAGCGATTTTTGTGATGAGGGATTATGGGCTGACCGAGGATCGGGCGAACGATATTCGAAAAGAGTTGGATAATCGCAAGAAAAAGAAAAAGACATCTACTTATACCGACGGAAATATTTTCTCAAATGGCGAATTGGACGGATTAACATTGTCTCAATTAAAAGCGAAATTTCCTCAGTATATTAGCTGTCCTTTAGACTTTTCAAAGCTATCGACCGACGAACTCAAAGATTACTTTACACCTGTTTTTAGAAAAAGTATGCATGGTATTTGTTTTAGTGCTTTTGAGGCTGATCAAAATCCGGGCGATCTGATTAGCGAACACCAAATCATCCGTCGCCTGAATATTTTGCGACCACATACAAAATGGATTCGAAGTTTTTCGTGCACGGGTGGATTGGAAAAACTCCCCGCTATTGCTCGTCAAATGGGATTCAAAACTTTCGTAGGGGCATGGATAAGCAATAATTCGGCACAAAACCAATTGGAAATTCAAAACCTGAAAAAGTTGTTAAAACAAGGTGTTGTGGATATGGCATCTGTTGGAAACGAAGTATTATTTCGAGGGGAACTGTCTGAAGAGAGAATGATTGATTATCTGAAAGATGTGAAAGAAGCTGCTGGAGATATCCCTCTGGGATACGTGGATGTTTATTATGAAGTGCAAAACAGACCTGCGATTCGCGATTTGTGCGATGTTATTATGATTAATTGTTATCCCTATTGGGAAGGAGCTGCAATAAGTCATGCTGGACTTTATTTGCAAGAAATGTATCATAATGTCAAGCGCTTAGTTCCAGACAAGAAGGTCATTATTGCCGAGACCGGGTGGCCCAGTGAAGGAGGGGTAATAAAATCGGCTATCCCTTCCCCAAAAAATGTAATGAGATACTTTATGGATATTGATCACTGGCAGAGACAAGCAGGTGTAGAAGTTTTTTACTTTTCTTCTTTTGATGAGTCCTGGAAAGTACATCTTGAAGGGTGGGCGGGATCCTCTTGGGGATTGTGGAATGAGAAGGAGGAATTCAAGTATGAATCAAGGTCAAAAAGAGTGAGAAGCCTAGAATGATCTGCCACAGGTGGGGTAGGCTGCTACGATAAATCTAACGAAATAATTTTTTTCACTTCCAAAACTATTTGCTTTGTCTATTAGAAAAGATCACCTTTCAAGTTATACTCCTCCCCAACACGCCAGGCAGGATAGTTCTTTCTTTGAGGAAATGGAGGTCAAAGATATTCGCTCCCTCTACTTTCAGGTTCTCAAAGAGGGTATGCACGGACTATGTTTTAGTTTATATGAAGACGGGCAGGCGCCTGGGGATACCATCTCGGAAGAGCAGATCAGAAGGCGAATTGCATTAATAGCACCCTATGCTAAATGGGTTCGGTCTTTCTCAACCACTGAAGGAAATGAACTGATTCCTAAATTAGCTAAAGAATATGGAATGAAAACCTTAGTGGGATGTTGGCTCAGCGATGATATTGAAAAAAATAAAGAAGAAGTTGAAAGCCTTATAAGGTTGGGTAGTCAGGGGTATGTCGACATTGCAGCTGTAGGAAATGAAGTTTTGTATCGGGATGATCTCCCTTTAGATGATTTACTTCAAGCTATCTCAAAAGTGAAGGAGGAATTCAGAGAGATTCCCGTGGGTTATGTAGATGCGTATTATGAATTCACCCGGCACGAAAGGCTTTCAGATGCATGTGATGTTATCCTGAGCAATTGCTATCCTTTTTGGGAGGGCACGCACTTTAATGATTCATTGAGTCATATGCAGTATATGTTTCAGCAATCCATGCTTGCGGCAAAGGGCAAGCGGGTTATAGTGACAGAGACGGGCTGGCCGAGTCGAGGAGAGTCTCTTAAAGGGGCAGAACCAAACGAAATAAATGCTATGAAGTACTTCATTCAGAGTCAACTTTGGTCGACAAAGGAAAAGATTGATCTGTTTTACTTCTCCTCTTTCGATGAGTCCTGGAAAAAGAGTGCGGAAGGTGAAGTAGGCGCCTTTTGGGGGATCTTCGATAAAAATGAGAAATTAAAATACCAATAGCACCGGTAATTTTAGTCTTGATCACTTTTATATGGGAAAAATTTGAGTCACTATGTAATCTCTTTTTTATAAAAGTCAAACGCTGCTGAATTCCTGGCGTTGGTCCTAATCATTGCAAGAGGCCCTATTGAGTCAAAGAGTTATTTTTTATTGCTATATTTTCAGTTAAATAATCCCATTAAAATTTATAGCTTACATGATACGAATAGTGAATGGCCGGATTTTATTCTCCCTAGTTGTTCTTTTTGGAGTAATCTTCACTTTTCGAATGGATGGCCAGGAACTTCCTCCGGTATCTGTTTTTTCTTCCGAAGATTACCTGGCAGATAATCAAAATTGGTCCATTAGCCAGGACAGTCATGGTCATATTTTTGTCGCTAACAACAAAGGGCTTTTAGAGTATGATGGTATGGATTGGAGGTTGTATCCCTCTCCCAATGAAAGTATAATCAGAGCCGTATATTGTCATAGAGATACGGTCTTTACTGGTTGTTACCGGGATTTTGGTTATTGGGTTCGCAACTCTGAGGGAATGCACCAATATACTTCTCTTGTCAAAAATCGAGATTGGGAAATGGGAGAGGATGAACAAATATGGAAGATTTTAGAATTTGAGAATCATTTCATATTTCAATCCTTATCCACTGTTTATATTTACGATCCCATATCTAATTCGATGGAATCCTTTAATGAGGAAGGGGGCATTACGCGTGTTTTTAGACAACGGAACGAATTGTATGTGTCTGTTCCGAATCAGGGAATATATCAACTTGATAAAAATGGCCTATCTCTAATTTCAAAGGCTTCTGTATTCATGGATAACCTGATTGTTGGAATGTATGACATAAATGGTGAAATTTTCGTACAAACAAATACAGGTGGAGTGGCTAGCTTGAAAGAGCCGGATAAGTTTTGGGCCTCCTCATTCTTTGAAAAGTTTGGAGAAATGAAGGTTTATTCTTCGCATCAAAGTGAAGATGGAACAATCTACATAGGTACTGTTTCTAAAGGGGTGTTTTCTCTCACAGAGCAGGGATTTTTAGATTATCGAATGAGCCGAAGGAACTCTCTGTCTAATAATACGATATTGAATATTTTTGAGGATATTAATCAAAATATTTGGTTGGCCTTAGACAATGGAGTGAATGTAATCCACAAGGCTTCTCCTATGCGAATTTATTATGACGATAGCGGGGATTTAGGCACCGTATATAACTCAATTATTTTTAATAATAACTTGTATCTAGGCACGAACCAGGGATTGTTCTATAAAAAGTTAGATGATACGAAATCAAATTCATTTAAACTGGTCTCGGGTTCTATAGGCCAGGTATGGACTCTTTATGAATTTGATGGGACCTTGTTTGTCGGCCATGACCAGGGAACTTTTCTTGTTCGAAATGACAGTATGCAGCTAGTTGACAAGTATGCTGGCAGCTGGTGTTTCCGCTCCGTGCCCGGTGACTCCAGTAGGCTTTTAGTAGGTCAATATAAAGGAATGTCCATTCTTTCAAAACTCCCAGGCGGATGGGAAGTGAGTAGCAGGTTCGGAAATTATGATTTTTCCTCTCGTTATGTTGAATTTGTTTCGGATAGTCTTCTTCTCGTCAATCACGAATATAAAGGCGTTTATAAATTGGAGGTACAAATGAATCCAGGGATGGAAAAGGTGTTGAGCATAGATAAGGACACAACTCTTGAACGCGGTGTTTATTCAAGTCTGTCCGGTATCGGTGACAAAGTATATTATGCATATGAAGGAGGTGTATTTTTTTATCAACCAGAACAGGACACATTTTTACGTGACAGTTTGCTGAGCCGAGCTCTGCTGGAAGGGGGCTATTCGTCCGGCAAGGTACTTCCGGGAAGAGATAATTATGGCGCCTGGTTATTTTCCGCCAGTGGGATTCATTGGGTTCGTCCAGGTAAAATCAAAGAAGAAAAAGAAGTAATCTTCCTTCCTATTCCGGCGCACCAAAGGAATGCTATGCTGGGTTATGAGAATATTTTACAGATCGGCTTTGGAAAATTCTTATTCGGTCATGCAGGTGGCTACTTCGTATTTGATATAGATAAGTATAGGGAAATTGAGTTCTCTATGCCTCTTCGGTTTCGTTCTGTCGTCGCATCCAATTTAGAAGGAGATCAAAATAAAATGTCTCTGCGAGAAAGGAATGTAGACCTTGACCCAGACTTTAATTCTGTTTTTTTTCGGTTTAGTATGCCCCGATACGAGGATTATTTTTTATCGGAATACCAATACAGACTGAAAGGGTATAACACAAGTTGGAGCTCTTGGCAAACCCAAAATACTTTCGAGGTGAATAATCTTTCTTACGGTGAATATACCTTTGAAGTTCGTGGGCGCATTGGCGAAAAGAATGTCACTCCCATTATTTCTTACCGATTTAGCATTTCTAGGCCTATTTGGCTTTCAATGGGAATGATTTTCGTCTATATTTTACTCGGGGTGGGCTTAATCATATTTATTCACTACAAGTACAAAAGTTACTATGAAAATGAGAGAAAGAAAGAGCTTCGAAAGACGCAAAGGAAACAGGACTTAAAAGAGTCTGAGAATAAACGGAAATTTATTCGACTTCAAAACGAAAAGTTACAACAAGAGATTGAGTCAAAAAATAGAGAACTGGCGATTTCTACGATGGGGCTAATTAAGAAAAATCGCTTTTTGAATAAAATAAAAAAGGAATTAAAGAAAGCAGATTCGAATCAGGCGTCAGTTGGTAAGGTTATAAATGTTATAGATAATAATTTGCGAAGTAGTGATGATTGGAAATTCTTTGAACAAGCCTTTAATGACGCAGATAAAGACTTCTTCAAAAAGATGAAAAAGAAACACCCGGTTTTGACGAACAACGATTTGCGATTTTGTGCTTACTTGAGACTCAATCTTTCCTCAAAAGAAGTGGCTCCTTTATTAAGTATCTCCCCGAAAAGTGTTGAGGTGAAACGATATCGCCTGCGAAAGAAGATGGGCTTGGATGGAGATACTAACTTGACGGAATACATACTTAGTATTTAGTCGATAACACCTATACATTACCACTACATTTTGTGAAATTGCATTACACTTCTGCTTTGTTGCTGTATAGTTGAACAAAAAGTTTGTAGTTAACAAACGCTTAATAATTGGTTTGTGCGAGCTTTACATAGTGTTATTTTATTTAATAAGGTTATGTAGTTAGATTGTAACGGCTATTGTTTTGCTTGCGAAGTCACTCGTGCTATATTTGGTTAAAATAGTTAGCCATGAGTATGAAAAAATATGCAATCCTCTTTTTTGGGCTTATATGTTTTGGGTCTTTGGAGGCTCAGGACAGAAATATTAGCGGCCAGGTTTCGGATGCTCTTAGTGGAGATCCTTTAATATTTGCTAACGTCACTGTAGAGGGGACAACACAGGGAACCGAAACAGATTTAGATGGTAAATTTTCTCTATCAAATGTTCCAGGAGATGCAGTATTGGTCATTTCATATCTGGGTTATATTACTCAAAAAGTAGAGTTGACAGATGAAGACTTTTATGATGTAAAGCTTGCATCTGATGCTCAGATTTTAGAAGATGTTGTGGTGATCGGTTATGGAGCAGAGAGCCGTCGAAACGTTACAGGTGCTGTTAGTAAAATTGATGGAGATTTCATTGGTAAACTAGATCCGCCGAACGCAGCTCAAGCACTTCAGGGAACAGCTGCCGGGGTTAATGTTTCCCAACAGGGTGGAGCGCCAGGGTCCGAGTCAAATATTAGAATTCGAGGGATCTCAACGAATGGCAATAATTCTCCATTAATTATATTGGATGGATTTCAATATGAAGGTGGCTTGAATTCGATCAATCCTCAGGATATTGAAAGTATTACCGTACTAAAGGATGCGCAAGCTGCTATTTACGGGACGATAGCATCCAATGGGGTTATTCTAGTGACTACAAAGTCGGGGAAACGAAATCAAGAAGCGAAGTTTGATTACCAGACATTTTACGGAATTCAGGAAACCAGCCGGCAGTTGAATCTCCTAAATGGGGAAGAATATGCCTTATTATTGAATGAAGCATATACAAATGCAGGTCAGCAATCACCCATTCAAGAGTCCCTAAACCAAATTGGGGAAGGAACTAATTGGCAGGATGAGGTTTTCTCTCGAGCCCCTATTTCCAGTCACAACCTTTCGGTTCGGGGGGGTACAGAAAATACTTCTTACAGCTTAAGCGGCTCTATTTTCAATCAAGATGGTATTGTTGGTGAGGAAAAGTCACAGTTTTCTCGCCGCACTGCAGCATTAAATCTCGAATCGGACTTGCGGGATAACTTGAACATCAATACTCGCTTATTCTATTATTCCACTCAAAATAATTCGCTGAACGATTTTGGACTTGGATCTGTCCTGTTTAATGCTTTAAACATGGCACCGACGATCGGCAGGGATGTGGATAATCTAAGAGGGCAAATTGACCTGGGAAATGAGGTGGTCAACCCTTTAACGCAAATCCGTAATACGTTTAATGATTCCCGAACAAATCGATTAAGTGGAACGGCCCAGTTAAAATACGATTATTTACCAAATCTTGACCTGCAAGTCAGAATGGGTTTTAATTCATCTTTCACCCAGAATAGGGACTTCATCCCGATTTTTGACTACGGCCCAGGTAAGGTCTTTAATCGATTGGAAGAAAATTTAATCTCTCAGGGTAAGATAAATGATAATGATTATACACTAGACATATTTAACACCTATAAAAAGCGATTTGCCGACAGACATGATGTCAATTTTATGGCAGGTATGACTGTGTTTCGACAGTTTGGAGAGGGCTTGTTTGGAACATCTACCGGAGTCCCCTCTAACGATATTCAGTTTGCCGACATTGGAACAGCCACAGGCGCAGGCGATGATTTGAACGCCTCTTCCTATGCTTATGATGTCCGCCGCTTGTCTTACTTCGGCCGTTTAAATTATACTCTTGATGAAAAGTATATTTTATCCGGAATATTGAGAAGGGACGCATCAACTCGCTTTGGACCTAACAACAGAGTGGGGTACTTCCCTTCAGCCACTGCAGCTTGGGTGTTTTCGGATGAGTCTTTTTTCCCTAAGTGGAAGAACCTTGATTTTATGAAAATTAGAGGGGGTTATGGGATCATGGGGAATGATAGAATTCCTGATTTTCTATACCTAGCTCTTCTCACCGGCCAGGCTACCTATGCCTCAGGAGTTGACAATAGTCTCATAAATGGTATTGCAGTCGGGCCGTTAGCCAATCCGAACGTGCAATGGGAGGAATCGAAGAAAGCTAATGTGGGAATGGACTTAAGAATGTTTGGAAACAAAATAAATCTGGCGGTCGATTACTATCGCGATATTACAGCCAACCTATTAATTGCCAATCTACCGATTTCCGGTATTTTTGGAACAGCGGCGCCCGGAGCATCAGGCCCAACTATCAATGCGGGTACGGTGCGAAATCAAGGTGTCGAATTCGAATTGAGCTACAGTGACACCTGGGGATCTGATTTAGGAGTCCAAATGAACCTCAACTTTACTTCCATTAACAATGAGGTTACGGCTATAAACGGAGGAGACTTTCTGGAAGGAGGTCAATTTGGCGTGGGTCAGCCGGCTCCATCCAGAATGGAGGTGGGCTTGCCAATTGGTTATTTCTACGGTTACAAAACCAATGGTATTTTTCAAAATTTAGAAGAAGTTCGTAACCATCCTTCTCAGCTTCAATTGGGAGCAGAAGCTCAGCCAGGCGATATTCGTTTCATGGATACAAATGGGGATGGTGAAATTACTCCTGATGATCGGGTAAATATTGGCGATCCTATTCCTGACTTTACGATGGGATATACCCTAAATCTAACCTTGGGACAATTTGATTTCTCTACGGTTTTGTTTGGCTCTTTTGGTAATGATATCGTTCGAAACTTTGAACGAGATCAGCCTAATGTAAATCGAATGAACTATAGACTAAATAGATGGACTGGAGAAGGAACGAGTACAGAGGTTCCGAGAGCAACGGTGGCTCCTACGGCGAATAATATATTTTCAGATTTCTTCGTAGAGGATGGCTCATTTGTTCGAATTCAGAATGTGAATATTGGTTATACATTCCCAGACCGGATTAGTGATAGAGTAGCGCTTAACAGACTAACTGTTTATGCAAGAGTAGATAACCTTTACACTTTTACGAACTATTCAGGCTTTGATCCTACCGCTTCAACTGGGGCTCCTATCGGTGGAGGCATTGACTTTGGGTTTTACCCCATACCCCGAAATTTCATTTTTGGTGTTAAAGCTCAATTTTAAACCATGTTGTTAAAAAATATACCTATGAAAAAGATTGTACTTGGTTTGTCACTTCTGATTTTTGTCGGAGCATGTTCTGATGACTTTGTCGATGTGCAACCTCCATATGCCATAAACTCAGAAACCTTTTTTGAAGCGCCTGAAGATTATGATAACGCATTGATAGGAGCTTATGACCTTTTACAGGCAACCTATGCCAACACTATTTTGGCGGAGATTGCTTCAGGAGATGTGAATGCAGGTGGAGAAAGCCCCACAGATGTTATTGGATGGCAGCAAGTGGATCGGATGATCCATACCCCTATTAATGATAACCTTCGCGATTTGTGGAATTTCAACTTCGCTGGGGTCCAACGAGCAAGTTTCATTATTCAAAATGAAGACAATATTGACTTTGAGGGGAAAGCCCAAATTATAGCCGAAGCCCGTTTCTTACGTGCCTACTTCAATTTTGAACTTTCCAAATGGTTTGGGCCTATTCCCATAAAACCTGATGGCCAATTTGAATTGGGAGAAGAAGTTAGTATTCCGAGGGCTTCGATTGATGAAGTTTACCGTTTTATTGAAGGTGATTTGCAAATAGCCATTGAAAACTTGTCGGTAATGTCCGTTGAGCCGGGAAGAGTTAATCAAATGACAGCGCGTGCACTTCTTGGTAAGTTGTACCTCTATGAAGAAAATTTTGATGCAGCCGCCACTCAATTGCAAGAAGTTATCAATTCTGGACAGTACCATTTATATGGAACGCAAGGAGATGAAGATTTCGCAGACCTTTTTGAATTCGAAGGAGAGAATGGCCCGGAATCTGTTTTTGAAGTGCAGTATACCGGAGTCCAGGGAGCAGGCTTCGATTGTTTGCAATGTAGTGAGGGAAATGTGTTAGTCGGCTTTAGTGGTATTCGTGGGTATGTGGGGCCGGTATTTGAATCCGGTTTTGGATTTGGCTTGCCCCGTGCCTCTATTTACGAGGCCTTTGAAGAAAATGATTTGCGCAGAGATTTGAGTATTTTAAATATTGAGTCCTGGGCTGAAGAAAATGGAGCGACATTCAACATAGGAAACCAGGATCCTGAAACAGGTCATACGGGATATTATAATCGAAAGTATCTTCCTCGAATGAATGACAATCAACCTGATGTCAACTTAACTCAGCCCAACAATTATAGAGCTATTCGATATGCCGACGTGCTCCTCATGGCCGCTGAAGCACTAGTCCAGGGCAGTGGCAGCGATATGCAGGCACAGGAATACGTGAATCAAGTTCGTGAACGAGCCGGTTTGGATCCTGTTATGTCTTCAGGGCAAGCTCTTCTCGAGGATATTTATCGGGAACGAAGACTGGAGCTCGTGGGTGAAGGACATACTTTTTTTGACTTAGTCCGAACTGGTCGCGCCGCAGATGAAATTTCCGGTTTTACCGCTCCAAAAAATAATATTTTCCCAATACCTCAAGAGGAAATTCAATTTGCTAGAGGAAATTGGACACAAAATCCAGGATATTAAAATCAAAAACTATGAATACAAATAGCTATATAAAAGGTTTCACAGCATTCGTACTCATCTGTGCGAGCTTACTCATTGGTTGTTCTGATGATCCGGCCGATATACAACATTTGCCGCCTAGAAATGTCGATGCAGAATTCACAATTGCACGAGATAATTCCGGCGAAGTATCTATCCTTCCCAAAGGAGTAGGAGTAGCCCACTTTGTCGTTGACTTTGGAGATGGAAGTGATCTTTCAGAACCTATTCCAGCTGGGGAACAGATTACACATACCTATGAAGAAGGTCAATTTGATGTTGAAATTATTGCCAGAAACCTAATAGGAGAGGAAGAGCGTATCAATAAAAATTTGGAAGTGACTTTTGATCCGCCTGAGAATTTAACGGTTGACATTTCGATTGCGTCCGACAACCCCTTACGTGTCATTGTAACTCCTACGGCGGATAAGGCAGTGGGCTTCGAAATTGATTTTGGAGAAGATCCTGATACAGAGCCGACTAATATTTTGCAAGGCGAAAATGCAAGCTATGAATACTCAGATGTAGGTACGTATACGATAACAGTTATAGCTTTTAGTGGTGGTGCGGCGACCCTGGAATACTCCGAGGAGGTTATGATTACGAATCCACTTGTGTTACCGATAGATTTTGAATCGACTACGATTGATTATACATTCAACAATTTTGGCGGTGGAGAAGGGATAGGGGTCCCCATTGTTGATAATCCTGCCCCAAACGATGTTAATGAGAGTTCGAATGTCGGATCATACACTAAAGTTTCTGGTTCCGAAACCTGGGCAGGAACGTCTGCAGCATTAAATGAAAGTATTGACTTTTCCTCTACACAGGCTATAGCTGTCGATGTTTACGCACCAAGTGTAGGTACCCCTATCTTATTTAAAGTGGAAAATAAGGATGATTCTGAACTTTTCGCTGAAACCACTCAGAATACGCAAGTAGCCAATGAGTGGCACACTTTAATCTTTAACCTGCCGGATGCAGACCCAGAAGAATTATATTCTATCATATCCTTGTTTTTCAACTTCGAAACCTCAGGTCAGGATGAAACCTATTTGTTTGATAATATTCGATTGACAAACCCCGTCGAGATTGGCTTGCCATTAGATTTCGAGGCGGGAGCTTCTGCCTATTCTTTTTCTGAATTTGGAGGCGCACCTACAATGGTTATTGAAAATCCTGATGTGTCTGGGATCAATACCAGCGCAAGCGTAGCCGAGAGCTTTAAGGTGGATGGAGCTCAAAATTTTGCGGGAGCTTTTATTGATTTAGACAATCCAATAGATCTGGGTATTTCCAGTACCCTTACTATTAAGGTTTGGTCTCCTGTGGCAGATGTTCCCTTCACGCTGAAATTAGAAAATCCGGAAACTGAGGCTGAAATTGAAAATACGGTTAATATCCCTACGGCGAATGAGTGGGTGGAGGTTGACGTAGACTTATCTGCGGGAGATATCTCTGAAATGTGGACCAGAGTTATTTTCTTTTTTGACTTAGGTACAGATGGGCAAGGCCAGCGATTTTATTTTGACGATTTAGTGTATGGGGGTGCCACTGGACCTGAAGAAGTGCTTTTACCCCTGACCTTTGAAGGCGCCCTTGAATATGAGTTTGAGAACTTTGGAGGAGCTTCCACCGCTGTCATTAATAATCCTGATCCTAGTGGTTTAAATACTTCAAATCGAGTCGCAGATCAGTTTAAACAAAACCTTGCAGAAACCTGGGGTGGCTCCTTTATTACGCTCGAGGAACCTATAGACTTTAGTGAAACTACGGTCATGACTATGGACGTCTGGTCTCCGAAGTCAGGCATTACAGTCCTCTTGAAACTCGAAGACTCTAATTCTTTATATGAGATTGAAGTTCCAGCTACAGTTTCTGCAGCCAATACATGGGAAAAACTAACATTCGATTTCGCAGATATTGACCTATCGGAAACTGTTGATATCGTCGTAGTCTTTATGGATTTTGACGTGAACGGTATGGAGGAAAACTTTTATTTCGATAATATTCAACTAGAAAATTAATAAAAAATGAGAATTCTAACAAGCATATTTCTACTTCTGGTATTAGGCTTTTTTAGTAGTTGTCAGGATGAAAACGCAGAGTTTGGTGATGTTACACCTCCAGATAATTTACAAATTGAAGCCAATATTGTCAATGCTACTGAGGCCGATCCCTTTGGGGATGGAAGTGGACAAGTTGAGTTTAAGGCCACTGCGTCAAATGCGATTAGTTACGTCTTTGATTTTGGTGATAATGTTCAGGAAGTTATTCCAAGTGGTCAGGTTGCACACACCTATGGAAGAGTAGGGGTTAATGATTATACCGTTACCGTCGTCGCCACTGGACGTGGCGGAATCACTACAACGGAAACCATAGAAATTAGCGTGCTGAGTACTTTTAGTGATCCAGAAACCAAAGCTTTACTCGCCGGTGGTTCAGAAAAAGTATGGCGGGTAGCCACAGATGAGCCCGGGCACTTAGGGGTAGGCCCTCTCGATTCTTACGGGCCTGACTTTTTTTCCGCTGCTCCCGGAGGACTTGCAAGCTGCTTTTATGAGGATGAGCTAACCATTTCTGAAGATGCAAATGGCAATCTCACCTTTTCTCATGACAATAAAGGTGTTACCTTTTTCAATGCAGAATTCACAACCCTCGCCGGAGGAGATGGCTCCGAAGATCAATGCCTACCTTTTTCGACTGAAGGCCAGAAAACCTTAAGCCTTGGGACCTCGACTTTTGACACTCCGGAAGAACTGACTACGGGCACACAATTTATGATCTCCGAGGGAGGCTTTATGAGCTACTATATCAATACCAGCACCTATGAAATTTTAGAAATATCAGAAACCTCTATGCATATTCGCGCTATATCCGGTTCGGCTGGAAATAGCCTTGCCTGGTATCTAAAGTTCACCACCAATGAAGGCGGAGGTGCCGGGGGGGAAGAATTAGAAACTGAATTTACGGATCTCATTTGGTCGGAGGAGTTCGAGGAAACCGGAAGGCCTGATGAGGATATATGGAATTTTGAAATCGGAAATGGAAACAATGGATGGGGAAATAGAGAGGTGCAGTTTTATACGGAAGAAAATGTTTCCATCATTGATGATGCTATGCGCATTACTCTGAGAGCTGAAGAGCGATCTGGTTTTGATTATACGTCCTCCAGATTAAACACTTTGGGTAAATTCGATTTCCAATATGGTCGAATTGAGTTTCGCGCCAAAATGCCCTCAGGCGGTGGGACCTGGCCAGCTCTATGGATGATGGGGGTAGATTTCCCAACGGCTGGATGGCCTTTTTGCGGCGAAATCGATGTTATGGAGCATAGAGGTAATGAGCAGGATGTGGTTCACGGCTCATTACACTTTCCGGGAAACTCGGGTGGTAATGCAGTTACATCCAATGTTGAAGTCGAGGGGGTGTCTGATGAATTCAAGCTGTACACAGTTGAGTGGACGGAAGACAAGATTTTATTTGCTGTTGATAACCGCGTGTACCATTCTTTTGATAATGACGGATCACTGCCATATAACCAACCCTTTTTCATTATTGTCAATGTGGCTATGGGAGGAACTTTTGGAGGAGACGTAGACCCTGATTTTGAAAGCAGTACAATGGATATTGATTATATAAGAGTGTATCAATAGTATGATTAAGCTTGAATTTTTAGTTGGTATTTTTCTTTTAGTAATACTACCTGAAAATATTAAAGCTATGTCAAATTCCTATTGGGAACCCAAGCAGACCGATAGTGTTGACCACATTCGCGATCTATTGAGTAAAATGACCCTGCAAGAAAAAGCAGGCCAACTCAATCAGTATAGTAATTTCTCTTACACTGGACCCGCTGAAGAAAACCAGGGTGAAGCTTCCATCCGATCCAGGCATCTGCGCCAAGGGCTCATAGGGGCCTTTCTCAATGTCCATGGAGCAGAGAATGTCCGGGAGTTGCAGAGAATCGCCGTTGAAGAATCCAGATTGGGGATTCCATTACTTTTTGGCTTTGATGTCATTCACGGCTATAAGTCTATATCTCCAATTCCCCTGGCAGAGGCTGCCAGTTGGGATTTGGAATTGATTCGCACATCTGCTTCTCTTGCCGCTAAGGAAGCTACGGCAGCAGGTATTAATTGGACATTTGCCCCAATGGTCGATATTTCGAGGGATCCTCGATGGGGTAGGGTGATGGAGGGTGCCGGTGAAGATCCTTTTTTGGCAAGTCAAATAGCCCAAGCTAGAGTAAAAGGTTTTCAGGGAGATCGATTGTCGGACTCGCATACCCTGGCGGCTTGCGCCAAACATTTTGCTGGATATGGGTTCGTAGAAGGAGGTAGAGAATACAATACAAGTGAATTTAGCAATCATACGCTTTTTAACACGGTTCTTCCGCCTTTTAAGGCAGCCGTTGATGTGGGTGTTATGACTATTATGAGTGGTTTTCACTTGCTAAATGGTATTCCGGTTTCCGCCAATTCCTTTCTGCAGAAAGAAATTCTCAAACAAAAGTGGGAGTTCGATGGCTTTATTGTCTCCGACTGGGCTACGGTCAGAGAGCTTATGGTTCATGGGTATACGGGGGGTGAAAAATCCTCTGCTGAAAAGGCATTTTTAGCAGGCCTGGATATGGATATGACTTCCGGGCTTTTCCTAAAGCATATTCCAACTTTAGTAGAAGAGGGGATGATAGAAGAGGAGCTTCTCGACGAAGCTGTTTATCGCATTTTGAAGGTCAAAGATGATTTGGGACTTTTTGATGATCCCTATAAATACTGTAAAGGCGAAAAGAAATCCCCCTTATCCTTAGCACCTAAACTTCAAAGTAAGGTTTTGCAACTTGCAGAAAGATCAGCGGTTCTTCTAAAAAATCGGGAAAACATCCTTCCTCTGGCATCGTCTGGCCTTAAGGTGGCGGTGATAGGCCCCTTGGGAAATGACAAGACGTCTCCTTTAGGAAATTGGCGGCTGGCAGCTAAAGAAAATCAGGCCATTTCGCTATGGGAAGGGCTTTCCCAGCATCAGGCTACAAATGAACTGACTTTTTCTCCAGGTGTTCGTTTGTTGGAAAAGTCACCCGCTTTTTCTCAAGCTGCCGTGATAAATGTGTCGGATACTTCCGGAATGGCGGATGCCGTTCGTGCTGCTGAACAGGCAGATGTGGTTATCTTGGCGATGGGCGAACATGGAATGATGAGCGGTGAAGGACGCAGTCGCGCTCATTTAAACCTTCCCGGACTGCAAAGTAAGTTGCTAAACGCTATCCACGAAGTCAATGAAAACATTGTTTTAGTACTCAATACAGGAAGACCTCTGGTCTTGACAGATATCGAGTCCAAAGTAAAAGCTATCCTTCTTGCCTGGCATTTGGGCGATCATCATGGTCAGGCATTGGCCAACTTAATTTATGGCGACGCCACTCCGAGTGGAAAGCTTCCCATGACCTTCCCCCGAGCTTTAGGACAAATCCCCATTTACTACAACCACTATTCTACTGGAAGACCTTCTTCCGCGAATCCACGAGATGTTTTTCATTCGCATTACAGTGATGAAGCTAATGAGCCGCTTTATCCCTTCGGCTTTGGATTGAGTTACACTACCTTTTCATATAGTGATTTGGAGGTGAAACGGATCCTCGGAGAGGAAACCAAAGTTCAACTTACAATAAAAATCACAAATACAGGTCCCAGGCGGGGTAGAGAAGTGGTCCAACTGTACGTAAAAAAGCACTATGCTGAAACCGTCCAGCCAGTCCGGGCCCTAAAGGGATTTCAGTCTGTTCTTCTCGACCCAGAAGAATCTGGAAAGCTAACTTTTACGCTTACGTCAACCGAGCTGGGATACTACAATGCTCAAGGAAATTGGAAGTGCGATTCCTCTCCATTTACATTCTTTATAGGGTCAAACTCCAACGCTAAACTATCAGAAACCATTCAGCTGGACTTTTCCAGTTCCGAAATTTTACCTAACCAACACGAAAATCATTAATGATGAAAACAGTATTTACATTTTTAAGCTTGATGCTCATAGCATCGTTAGGATTTGCCCAAAATGGGCCGATCACTTTTGAACCCGGAGAAGAAGGGGCCGACTGGACTTGGGAGGTCTTTGAAAATGACACCAATCCGGATCTACAAATCATCCCTAATCCCGACACCATGGGTGCTAATACCTCTGCCACTGTAGCACAGTTTACAGCATTGCAAACTGGTGCGCCTTTTGCCGGCTGCCAATCAGAACAAACGGTTGATCTGGGAACCTTCGAATGGGATAGCACCAATCGAACAGTGAAAATTATGGTTTGGAAGTCTGAAATAAGCGATGTGGGAATAAAATTTGACACTGAAACGGGCTGGTCTGAAGGCGAAATAAAGGTCTCAAATACCGTTGTGAATGAGTGGGAAGAACTCACATTCGATTTCTCTAATGCTCAAAACCCTCCTCCCGGAAACGGGCAGTTGAGCCGTATTGTCATTTTCCCGGATTTTAATAATGAGGGAAGATCGCAGGACAATGTCGTATACTTTGATAACGTGCGTTTCGAGGAAGCCTCTGCAGAACCTGATGAGGTAGTTGTAGAGGTGGATGCTGCTGCGACCTTCACCGGCTTTGCGAATGTATTTGAGACACCCGCGAATGGCGGTGGCTTTGCATTTGGATCGCCCTGGGGTGTTGCTGATATTAAGTCTGTTATAGATACAGCTGGAAACTCAGTGACCTTATTCCCGAATTTCAATACCTATGCAGATAATCCCGATGACCCGTTTTGGGTGGATCAGACCACGGGTTTAGGAAATAAAGTATTCGAAGGAAACACTTTTGTCGAAGATGCCTCTCTGGCAGGAAAGACCGTCACTTTTGAAGGGGAAGTGGAAAGCTATACACTATCTCCCGATTATGAAACCCGAGTATATATCAAAGTCTTCAATTCTGATTTTTCTGAACTAAAGGAAGTGTCAGAGCCCTTAACAGAAGCGGGCTCCTTTTCGATAACCTTTGATAATCCGGAAGCGGCAGATGCCGTGGTACAATACGGTTTTTCGGTTACAGGAATTAACGCAAACCCGGCAGATGAAGCCGCTTTAGGAAATGTGGTGATTGTAGCCGGCGACGGCGGCACAGGTCCCGAGGAGGAAGTAGTGGGCGTTGATGCCAATGCAAACTTTTTGGGCTTTGCGAATGTGTTTGAAACGCCGGCCAATGGTGGTGGTTTTGTTTTTGGATCGCCCTGGGGTTTGCCAGATATTAAATCTGTCATCGACTCAACCGAAAATACAGTGACGCTTTTCCCTAACTTCAATACCTATGGCGACAATCCCGACGATCCGTTTTGGGTTGACCAAATGACAGGCCTGGGAAATAAGACGTTCGAAGGGAATACCTTTGTGGAGGACACCTTGCTAGCTGGCAAGACCGTTACTTTTGAAGGTGAGGTCGCAAGTTACACCCTATCGACTGACTATGTAACGAAGGTGTATATTAAGGTATTCAATTCCGACTTTTCTGTCTTAAAGGAAGTTTCGGATACGCTCACCCAGGCCGGCCCCTTTTCGATAACCTTTGATAATCCGGAGGCGGCAGATGCCGTGGTACAATACGGTTTTTCAGTCACAGGAATTAACGCAAACCCGGCAGATGAAGCCGCTTTAGGAAATGTGGTGATTGTAGCCGGCGACG
>CAZVFU010000020.1:28316-31238 GCA_964626595.1 uncultured Saprospiraceae bacterium | reverse complement strand
ACCCTATAAAGACAATCTAGGTGCATTGCGGTTTCAAAACCAAGGTCGGAACAGTGTAGGGACAAGGAAGCCTTGTCCCTACACTACACATGCCTTGTCCCTAAACAGAACAACCGGAAATCATCCCAAACCAATCATAGTCGGCCGCGCAACATGTGATTCCAATACAGGTAGGGGAGGCCGTATTTCTTTAAGAGCCACATGCTGTACTGTTCCTGGGTGGTATCTACAAAGGTAGAAATGAGGGGGTCACTGTCGCGAACATTATCATATTTGAATTCGGCGAGAACCATGGAGCCATAGCCTGTGACAAGGGGACAACTTGAATAGCCTTCGTAGCGCTCATCCGATAGTTTTTGATGAGCCATGAGCTCGAGGATATTCTCCACGACTACGGGAGCCTGCTTGCGAATGGCGGCTCCGGTTTTGGCGGTGGGGAGCCCGGCCGCGTCACCTATGATAAATACATTGGCAAAGTTTTTATTCTGCAGGCTGTGGATATCTACTTCTCCGTACCCTTTCATGGGTCCGTCGGCGTAGGCCAGCTCAGAGTGGCGAACGAAATCGGGTGCTCGCATGGGGGGCGCCGTGTGTAACATATCAAAAGGCATGGTGAGGATATTCCCCTCAATTTTTTTCTCGCCCAGGGTATCAATGACCTCCAGAGCGGCTTTTTCGGCATCTGTGATCTCGAAGGTGGCTATTTTATTGGGGCCATCGATAGCGATGGGTTTGTGGAAGGGCTTGAAATAGATGTCCCGCTCTTCGATAATCTTGTCCAGGGTTTCTTTAAAATCTTTAACGCCGAAAATGACAGAACCGGGGGTGGCGAAAACAACATTGACGTCCTTTCGAACGCCTTTTTTGCGGAAATGGTGCTCAGCAAGGTACATAATCTTTTGGGGAGCGCCACCGCACTTGAAGGCACCGGCAGGTTGGGTGAAAACAGCCTGCCCTTTCTGGGTGTTTTTGAGCACCTCCCAAACGTAGTTCGGGTCGGTGTATACGCTACAAACTCCGTTTTTGCCGAGGGTGTCTTCGAGACCGTCGATAGCATCCAGATTATTGACCATACCGGGAGAGACGATCAGATAATCGTAGGTCAGACGTCCCTGCTCGGCCGTATCCACCGCATTTTCTTTAGGGTCCAGGCTCGTGACCCAATCTTTGATCCATTTTACCCCTTTGGGGATGTATCGCTTTTCTTCTCGAATGGTTTTCTGATAGTCGTATGTACCCGCGCCCACCAGGGTCCAAGCAGGCTGATAATAGTGTTTATCGGAAGGTTCGATAATGGCCACATCTAATTTTGAGTCCTTTCGTTTTAATTGAGCTGCAGTCATAATACCGCCCGTTCCGCCGCCAATGATGAGAATTTGATGATGTGCCATTCGTTCTTTGTTTGTTTCGTCCCTTAAAATACAGATTACAATGGGTTTCTTTTGTGATATTCGTCACATAAGAAATAAAAAACAGGAATTTGCGTCTTTTTTAGCGGGAGTCTGAACCTTTCTCGATCTTTCTGTATTTTCGTATTTCAATAAGGAATACAACCATATATGATATTACGAGTAGAGGAGCTGCGGGAGATGATTCCCGCCATTGCGGATTTGAAGTTATTGGAGGCGATTGCCGAGCAGGGACAATTGCAGCACATCCCGGCCGGAGAGGAGCTCATGCAGCCAGGGCAGTATATGAACTCAGTGCCCATTATCGTGAAGGGCAGCATTAAGATTTTGAGACCTGATGCAGACGGCAAAGAGGTTTTTCTGTATTATCTGAATCCCGGAGAGACCTGTGCCTTGTCCCTGACGTGTTGTAATGCGAATTTGCCCAGTGAGATTCGCGCGGTGGCTGAAGAGGATACGACTCTAATCGCGGTTCCGCTGAAGGCGCATAATGATTGGACCCGGCTGTTTAGCCAGTGGAAAGAATTTGTGGCCCTCACCTATCAAAACCGCTTTCAGGAGATGCTTCGGGCCATCGATGACATCGCCTTCAAAAACATGGACGAGCGATTATTGTCTTATTTGCGCACGAAGGTCTCGCAAATCAAGAAAACTACTCTGGAGGTAACCCATCAAGATATTGCGAATGAGTTGGGTACTTCCCGCGAGGTCATTTCCCGCCTTTTGAAGAAGTTGGAGAAGGCCGGTGTGGTGCAATTGGGCCGGCATAAGGTGGAAGTGCTGGAGCCGGGCTGGTAAGGTAGACCGACTTCGCTACTATATAGCTTACTCAATCAAAGAGAGGTAAAGGGGTAAATTTTAGGCGTCGATTTGCAGTGATCCCGGGCTCTTTATTTGAAACGGGATAATTTGATGCGATGGGATACGGATATACGATCCCCGTGAGATCGAGAAGAGGCCCTGATTTTCTAATTGAGGGTCTGAGAGTTATGTCGTCCTTTCAAGATAAACATCATTTATTGTGCGAAATCAAGCGGTCAGCCTGAGTATTTACAAAAAATTTGGCCCTGAATCTGCTATAAAACTCGGCTTTTGGAGACCTAAAAATGTTGCGCAACAAACTTCACGATCCCCCATTGGCAGGGGAAATATCCTTTGACGAGAAGCTCCAATACATGCAGTTATTTGTATTTGTCCAGCAAATTTGCGATATTTGCTCTTAGAAACATAATAATAATATGAAATCGGGAGTTTATTTGGGTATTGCACTTGCCGCTCTGGGGTGTATTGGATTCGCCCAACATCCTGAGCTTATGAAGGATATTGAAGCCGGCATTCAAAGTCACTGGGGCCTAATTTCAGCTATTCTCCTTTCCTCTTTCCTTTGGAAATTTGTTCTCCGACGAGTGGTTCACTCGAGCCCGGGTTATCTACAAAATTCGAAGAGTCGCAAATAAAGCACACCATAATTCACCTTCTTTTTCCATTCTTTTTTTCCATTCTTTTTTTCCAT
>CAZVFU010000020.1:0-28216 GCA_964626595.1 uncultured Saprospiraceae bacterium | reverse complement strand
GCACACCATAATTCACCTTCTTTTTCCATTCTTTTTTTCCATTCTTTTTTTCCATAAAACTAAAATTTAAAAACCCTGACCCGCTAAGCGAGCCAGGGAAAAAAGAAGTTATGAAAAAAACTTTCTTAGAGTAAAGTGGAAGGACAAACGTAATCTGTCATCTCAATAGAAGTTTCCTTGAGGTCTTCAAAGCCCCCTTCTACATCTATAAAATTGTCAAATCCGCGTTGCTTCAAAATGGAAGCCGCAATCATACTTCGGTAGCCACCTTCACAATGCAAAGCAAAGGGCTTTTCCTTGGGAAATTGTGCTAAGTGCTGATTGATCTCATTTAGGGGTACATTGTGTGCGCCTTTGATATGCTGAGAATCAAATTCACTTTTTTTGCGGACATCAAAGAGCTGGTACTCCCCCTTTTCGAAGGCTTTCGTAAAAGCTTCAGGCTGCATGCGCTCAGAAGAATCGATCTCCTTATTGGCTTTCGTCCAGGTCTCAAAGCCTCCCTTCAAATAGCCAATCACATGATCGTACCCTACTCGCGATAATCGAATGATTGCTTCCTCTTCATCTCCGGGATCGGTGACTAGCAAGATTTCTTGCTTGATATCGGGAATCATTTCTCCCACCCAGGGTGCGAAATTTCCTTCCAAGCCGATATTGACGCTATTTGGAATAAATCCTTTAGAAAAATCGGCGTCCGTACGCGTGTCGAGTATGAGCGCTCTTGATTCGTTAGCTACCAGCTCAAAAGCTTCTGCATCAAGCGGTTGCTCGGCTCTGTCCATCACGTCATCCAGACTTTCATATCCTTGGATGTTCATGACAACATTTTTAGGGAAATAGCCGGGAGGTGCAGTTAGGCCTTCGAGTAACTCTTCAATAAACTCTTCACGAGTCATATCGGGACGCAAAGCGTAATTATTCTTCTTTTGATTCCCCAGAGTATCGGTCGTTTCCTGACTCATCTTCTTACCACAAGCACTCCCCGCACCATGATTGGGATAGACAATCAGATGGTCAGGTAAAGGCATGATTCGGTTTCGAAGTGAATCATAGAGATGTGAGGCCAGTTTTTCCTGAGTCAGATCTTCCACCACATGCTGAGCTAAATCGGGCCTTCCGACATCGTCTATGAACAAAGTGTCCCCGGTAATGATACCGTGTTGCTCTCCCTTCTCATCTATGAGTAGGTAAGTCGTGGACTCCATGGTGTGACCGGGCGTGTGAATAACCTTTACGGTATAGTCGCCGATTTTAAATTCTTGATTGTCATCAGCCACAAGCGCTTTGAAACCGGGTTTTGCTGTTGGTCCAAACACGATGTCTGCTCCCGTTTTTTTCGCTAAATCAAGGTGACCACTAACAAAATCAGCATGGAAATGCGTCTCAAAAACGTACTTGATTTTGGCCTGATCTTTTTCTGCTTTATCGATGTAAGGCTGAACCTCTCTCAATGGATCAAAAATAGCAGCCTCGCCTTTACTTTCAATGTAATATGCTGCGTGAGCTATACACCCTGTATAAATTTGTTCGACTTTCATATTGAATTGTGTTTTGATTTAAAAATCGTTTTTTGTTTTCGTTTACAATGACAAATATAAGGCACGGGCTCAGTCAGTTCAGTGTGGAATGTCACAGATAGGGCGTTTTTTTTGACTTTTTCCCCGATTTGAACTCCTAAGAGCGTACAAGTCCTGAATCGTGTCATTATCACTACATTCGATACAGACCAATTCTTTACCCTATTGCGCAGCCCTTCGTCGCCGTGATCTGAACAAAAACCTACATAAGTTTTTCATACGGCTATATGGGTAATCCTACTGGCAATCGTTTTGTAATCCAGCAGACCTTTCCCCTCAATTCTATCTACAGAAAAAAGACTGTTTTGTATTTCTGTGTATATTAGATCAAACTTTTGCTATGATTACTATTATACGTGTGATATTATTAGGTGCATTTCTTTTTTCGATTGAGTGCATTCAGGCGCAAGATTTCCGGCAGATGATACAAGAGTCCGGGCATGCCCTAATTGATATCCAAAAAGCAGCACAAGCTCACTTCGATACTGTGGGAACGGGAAGAGGTACGGGGTTTAAACAATATAAACGATGGGAATACAATGCCCGACGCCTTCAAAATGAGAAAGGTATAATCGTATCAGAACAAGAATATGTGCAGGAGTGGTACAATTGGCAGGCGGAACGACTATCGACTGCTGAGATGCGCTCCTCTCTGGGAGATTACTGGGAGGAACAGGGACCCAAAGCCTGGAATGCAACCTCGGGATGGAACCCGGGCCTCGGCCGAATCACCTCTGCAGCGGTTAATCCTGAAGATCGAGATCACATCGTCATTGGTGCTCAAACGGGTGGTGTGTGGCACACCTTCACTGAGGGAGCAAAATGGGAGCCTCTTTTAGATGATTTTTCAAATATGGAGGTGTATGCTGTAGCCATGCATCCCCAACAGCCAAACATTTATTACTTCGGTTCAGGCGGTGGTCGCTTTTATAAGTCTATCGACTATGGAGCTACCTGGACTCAACTGGGTTCGGTGGGCAGCTCTTTGGTAAATAAAATATTAATTCACCCCGAGCATCCGGATACTATTTTTGCCTCCTCTCAACGGTCGGGCTTGTTCCGTTCTGTGGATGGAGGTGATAATTGGACCCGCGCAGTAAGTGGCGAGGGCTCGGGCTATGATTTCGAGTTTCAACCCGGCAATTACGAAACCGTCTACGCATCCGGGAGTGGCGTCCATGTTTCCAGAGATGGAGGCTTTACCTTCGAGACCGTGGGCAATGAAGATCCCCGGAATGAAAACATGCGAATTTTGACGCCTTCTCACTTAGCGGGAGAGTTTTTAGTCGCTGAAAATAACTTCACCGAAGGTTATGTCCCTCTGCCAGAAGAGCCTGAGGAGTTTACGGCTGAGGTTGTCTTATTTCGAGATGAAGGAGACTCGACAACTCTAGCGTGCACACCTCCTCTGAACCAAGAGGAGCTCCAAGGTAAGATCGCCTTAGTTTGGCGCGGATCCTGCACATTTGAAGAGAAAGTGTTAACCGCTCAAAATGCGGGAGCGTTTGCCGTTATTGTCATCAACGATGAAGAAGGTTTGATTAATATGCAGGGTACAGGGGCCGGTATTTTTATTCCGGCTGTCATGGTGGAACGGGATTTGGGAATGTCTATGGACTCCGTACTGACAGCGGGCGATTCCCTAATTGTCCAGTTTCAGCAACCGGCTCAAAGTAACTTCAGCGATGGCCCCAAAATGATAGGTGTATCTAAAGCAGACTCCTTACGCGTATATGTTGTTGAGGCTCAAGGGGGTATTTTTGGTGGGTTTTATCGCAGTAACGATGCCGGGGAGAACTTCAAGGCCCTCAATCAGAACGGGAAAAACTATTTTGGATACAGCACTGCAGGCGCTGACGACCGGGGGCAGGCGCCCAGAGATATGGGAATTACTGTCAGTCCATATAATGCTAATGAGGTCCATATTGCCGGTATAAACACCTGGTATTCACTAAATGGAGGCGAATCCTTTTTTCCTTCCTCAGATTGGGTGCCGGGTAACGCCTCCAATCAAGGTATAGGCTATTGCCATGCAGATGTTGACGATGTGTTTTTCGTTGATAGCGTCCTGTATGCTGTAACTGACGGAGGTATTTTTAAGGCAAAAAATTCGCGCCTGGTCAATGCCAATTACTACGAGGACCTCAGTACCGGGCTAGGCATCCGTCAATTTTATAAAATCGGGATTTCTCAAACGGAACCTGCATTAGTATCCGGCGGGTCACAGGATAATGGAACCTCACTACTCACTGCGCAGGGCGAATGGATTGACTGGCTGGGTGCAGACGGTATGGAAACATTCATTGATAAAGATGATCCGGATATCATGTGTGGAACCTCCCAATTTGGGACGCCCTATCTCACTTTGAATGGTGCCCAATCCTACACCGGTATGAATAAACCCAATGGAGATGGATCCGGGCGTTGGGTCACCCCTTTCGAACAAGATCCGATAGCCGAAAGTGTAATTTATATTGGATATGAGCAAGTGTTTCGCTCCGAAAACTTTGGACAGACCTGGACTGCAATATCGCAGGAGTTTTCCGAAAAACTCGATCACCTAAAAATCGCACCGAGTCAGCCTGATATTATGTTTGCAGCCCACGGCCGGCAGCTGTATAAGACGGAAACAGGCTCGGGGCAGTGGGAGCGTATGACTGGGTTTAGCGGCAATATAAACTCTATTGCTATTCACCCCCAAAATCCCAACAAAGTGGCTATTGCGACGACTTCAGCGCAAAAAGTATATGTCTCTGACGACGGGGGGCAGAGTTGGCTTCCCTATCGTTTTAATTTACCCAACTTTGCGGCATTAGCTCTTTGTTGGCAAAATGATAATTTCGACGGCTTGTATGTGGGAATGAATTATGGGGTATTCTTTATTGACAATACTAGAGAAGAATGGGTAGCTTTTACCAATCACCTCCCCAATGTTATCATAAATGAACTTGAAATTAATGAGAAAGAAGAGCGCCTATATGCCGGGACATATGGCCGTGGGCTTTGGTCCTCACCTATTGTGGGTGCAACGTCCAATGTTCTAGAACCAGAGGTGTCGACATCTCTTGAAGTGTACCCTAATCCGGCTCAGGCGCAAATTACCATTCAGATGGATAAACCTCACCCTTCGGGTAGTGCTATTCGACTATTTAATAGTAAGGGGCAACCAGTCCGTTATCATGAGGATATCCGTTCTTCACAGTTTCAAATGAAAGTAGGAGCCTTGTCCAGGGGAGTATACTATTTGCAGGTGTTGAACCCCAATGGAATGGTTGTAAAAAAGGTATTGCTCCAGTAAAAAATCTCCTTTAAATTCTTTGAGTAGTTTTGAGTGCCCGGGCGATTTAGATTCTGAATACACGCTGGCAGCGTTCTATAGATCTCTTTCTATCTTTCAATATACGGTATACAAGCGGTGAAGTGGAAAGGGTGCAATGCTCGTGTCCATACCCTTAAATTCCTTGCAAACCAGGTCTTGACCTTTTTGTCCAGTCCTTCCTTGCTCATCAATGCTAGAGACCAAGCTCGCCTTGATCTGAACAAAAATCTACAGCAACTTTTGTATACTTACTTAATAGCAATGACACGGGAGTTAAGCGGGTACTAATGCCCCTCTGCTGTACCCAATTCTACCGAAAAATACTCTGCGGAAAAGCAAGTTCAAAATTACCCGAATCTATAAAAGATTTTCGCGCCAGGGATAGTAGGGGCCGTGAGCGGAGCGAGCGGGTGCCGAGGATCGCTACCGGCGATCTCGAGCACGGAACCCCCGCATAGCCCGGTCCCGGTTCCAGACTGGAACCGGGAGGCGCCCAAAAAGATATTATTCTCCACTTTTACGTTCGTAGATCAAAAAACGATGTGGAAGAACATTCTTTTCATCGACAGTGCCTTCCCGATCTGAGGTGCAGATCCAATGGGCGGGGTCTAGTTTTGGGAAATAGGTGTCTCCGGTAGCTTCGGTCTGAATGCGGGTGAGATATACACGGTCCCAGAGGTCCATGCTTTGCTTGTAAATTTCGCCTCCTCCAGCGATAAAGGCTTCAGTTTCACCGGCTTCATAAGCCATGGAGAGCGCTTCGGGGATATGATGTGCGACCTGGGCTCCGGAAACGGCGTAATAGGGATCGCGAGTAAGGATGATGGTGTGACGACGTGGCAAAGGCCGACCGATGGAGGCAAACGTCTTGCGCCCCATGATGAGATGATGGTGCAGAGTGGTTCGCTTAAAATATTTCAAATCTGACGGTAAGTGCCAGGGAATCTGACCTTGATCTCCGATAAGGCCGTTTTGATCGGTGGCTACAATGGCTGAGACGAGCATAATTATAAATTGGGTGTGAGTTGAGCTTGCATCATGCGATCTTCCCACCATTGACGGGTGGGCGCGATGCTGTCCTTTAAATATTTTTCGATGATTAGTCCCCCCATGGGTGCTGCATAAGTACCTCCATACCCCCCATTCTCTACAAATACAGCTACGGCAATTTTGGGATTGTAACGAGGCGCAAAAGCATAAAAGACAGAGTGATCTTTACCGTGAGGGTTTTCAGAAGTTCCGGTTTTGCCACAAATATTGACATTGGGCACTCGTGCGCCCCGAGCTGTTCCATAGTCTACAGCGCGCTGCATCCCCTCCAGCACGACAGAAAAGTAGGCCGTGTCAAGGCCGGTCTGACGAACGGGGCGAGTGATTTCCTGTAGGGGGCCATTTTCCGTTTTTTGGGCACGGACGAGATGGGGTGTATAAAAGATACCCCGATTGGCCATCATGGCTGCCAAATTAGCCATTTGTATGGGAGAGAGTTGCAGCTCTCCCTGTCCGATGCCATTGGAAATAATGTACGTTGATCGCCAGTCGGCCTGTTGGAAGGAATACATGCGATCGTAAAAATTAGGATTGGGCAGAAAGCCGGAAGACTCTCCATCGAGATCGATGCCGAGAGGTTGCCCGAGCCCCATTTCCCGAAGAATGCTATTGAGTTCATTAAGGCCAAGTTCGGGACGACTGGCACCGTGTTTGTCGACCATTTTTCGGTAAAGCTCATAGAAATAGGAATTGCAGGAGACCTGAATGGCGTCGCGCATATTGTGCACTCCGGGTCCTGCGTGACATCCCCAGCGTGCATTTCGATAATAATAGGCGCCCTGACAGCGATAATAATCTTGTGGATTGACGACCCCCATCTGCTGGGCGGCCAGTCCATAAATGGGTTTCATCAAGGAACCGGCGGGGTAGTTGGCGCTAATAGCGCGATTAAAAAATGGTTTGAGTGTATCCTTTGCCAGCAGGCGAAAAGCGTCGCCTCGATTGCGATTGAGTGCCAGGACTTGCGGGTCATAGCTGGGAGAGCTGGCTAAACATAATATTTCACCGGTTTCGGGTTCAATCGCCACGATACTTCCCTTTTTCCCCTGCATTAAAGCTTCGGCGTAGGCCTGCAGATCCATATCGAGGGTGAGGAATAAGTTCTGGCCGGACAAAGCCGGCGTATCGAGACGCCCACCATCAAAAGGCCCCATATTGTTTCCCCATTTGTCTTTTAGGATATAGCGCAAACCTTTTACGCCACGGAGTGAGCGCTCATAAAACTTTTCCAGTCCATATTTTCCGATGATATCTCCGTGCTGATAGACCTCCGGCTCCCGCTGGAGACTCTGTCGGTCTATCTCGCTGATAAAACCCAAAACCTGGGCCCCATAGGTTGTTGCGTATCCCCGGGTATGACGTCGCTGCGCTGAAATACCTGGAAATTTATGCTGATGCTCTGCGAAGACGGCATATCGATCGGGATGGATCTTGGTTTGGAGTATGAATGGGGCATAGCGCGCAAATCGAGGGGAGCTCCAGTCTTTGTCCAGCGCTTCTTCCCAGAAGTTTTTATTGATATCTAAAATGTTGAATAACAAAGCGGTATCCATATCCGGGTCGAGCTGATTAAAAGTCACTTCAATGTCGTAGATAGGGTCGTTGTAGACTAGTAACTTTCCGTCGCGGTCATACATTAAACCTCGGGAAGTGTGAAGAACTTGCTTACTGATGGTCGCCGAACTGGCCTCTTTCCGAAAGGTAGGATCAAAAAGTTGTAGCTGAGCTGTTTTATAAACCAGCAGCAGTCCTCCAACAAGGAAGAACCATTGTATGGCTTGTGCATTCCATTCTTGTTTCTTGTTTTTCATAAAAGCTATTAGCGTCTATAAAAGAATAAAAACTGAATAATGAGCAAGAAAAACCAGGAAAAACCCGCTGAAAAAATGGTTTTGATCCACAATTCGATGAAAGACTGAAAAGTAAACATATCAAAAACATAGTACCAAAAACAGTGCAGAATCAGGCCGAGGGCATAATAGGTGGCTATAAACCCCATGCCCTGGTCGGAAAGCACGGGCAGGTCATTCACTGCGTATCCATTTCTTGGCTCAATAAAATTAAGCAAATATCTTCTAAAAAAAGCGAGAGCAACCAAGGCACCGGCGTGCACACCCGGGCTCAGATAAATAAAGTCAACACACAAGCCTAATATAAACCCCAGTAGCATGACAAATTCCGGCCGCATACGAATAGGTAGGCTCAATATAAAAAGGGGATAAATAAAAACCTGAGCATAAATTGTGCCTTCCCAGCCCAAGGTCATATATCGAAATAGGAGGACTTGCAACGCCCAAATGAGGATAAAGAAAACGACGCGGCCTAAATTAGTTCTGATCATATCTTCGGCTTTCAATCACAGAAATAATTTCATCGCGATCGGGGTTTTCAATCCAATACACCTTTCTGAGGCGACCAAAATCTACATTCAATTTGACCTCAATGTCAAAAAAGTTGCTCCCTGCAGGTAATTCAACGCTATGAATACGCCCGATAGCTTCTCCACGTGGAAAGACGGTCGAATATCCACTGGTAAGAACAGAATCGCCCTCTGCTACGGGCACGTGCTGGGGAATGCCTTCCAGCTGAGCGTATCTAATGTCGCGCCCATTCCAACGCAACTGTCCAAAATAGTCCGTTCTCTGAATAGTGGCACTGACTGCTGACTGCACATGAATCAGCGGCAATACACTACAAAATCGCTGACTACAGAAGTCTGTTTGTCCCACGACGCCTTTTTCACATACGATAGCCATGCCTTCTGAAAGCCCATCAGAATGTCCTGCATTTATGATCAAATGATTGTACCGGGATCGGGTCTGATTTCGAATGATCTGAGCCGGGTGATAGGTAAAACAAGAATCTGGTTTTTTTTTCGCCTTCGTATTTTTGAAGTCCACTTGCTCCCGTTGAAGGCGACGAACCTGTGTGCGCAGACGGGCATTTTCGGCATGCAGTTTCTCCGATTCGTTTTCCAGATTGAAATAGGCCTTCCACTGGCTGAATCGACTATCGAAGCTGGAGCTTATAAGTAATGCGGTATGGTTAAATATGGTTCGCTGTCGTTCATTGTACTGTACGATGAGGTAGAGGCAAACCAATTGGAGTGCGAGAAACAAAAGCACTGAACCGAAATGGCCAAGAAAATCGTCCCATGATCGCATAAATGGGGAGGAGGTTTAAATACTTTTTCGATCCATCAAAAAACTATACCGATGAGTGTTTTTTAAGGCAATGCCGGTGCCGCGAACAACGGCGCGTAAGGGGTCATCCGCTATTGAAACCGGCAACTTGGTCTTTTGAGAAATCCGTTCATCGAGACCGCGCAATAATGCGCCCCCTCCGGTGAGGTACATCCCTTTATCGTAGAGATCACTGGAAAGCATGGGGGGTGTTTCTTCAAGCGTCTTCAGAATGGCTTCTTCAATTTTACTTATCGATTTGTCCAGGGCTTCGGCGACTTCCTTAAAGCCGATTTTGATTTGCTTCGGTATGCCGGTCATGAGGTCACGACCGTTCACGGCGTAATCTTCAGGAGGGTTTTTCAGTTCTTTTACTGCGGCACCTACATGAATTTTTATTTGCTCAGCTGTCCGTTCGCCAATAAGCATATTGTATTGCCGCTTGATGTAATCCGTTATATCCTCAGTAAAGTCATCACCAGCCGTTCGGATGGATTGATCACAAACAATTCCCGAATGAGAAATGACTGCAATTTCAGTGGTTCCCCCTCCAATATCGATGATCATATTTCCATCTGGTTTTTCCACATCGAGACCAATACCGAGCGCTGCCGCCATGGGTTCGTGAATAAGATAGGTTTCTT
This sequence comes from uncultured Saprospiraceae bacterium, assembly GCA_964626595.1. GTDB lineage: Bacteria > Bacteroidota > Bacteroidia > Chitinophagales > Saprospiraceae > JAWLFI01. Next base: position 18,441 of record CAZVFU010000020.1, on the reverse strand, counting down.
TGGAGTCTACATGATCGGCCGAATCAAAAACAGCGCGCTTTTCGACCTCAGTAATCCCAGAAGGAATACAAATTACCATTTTCAGATGTGTAAAGAAGCGTCTGCGCTGGCCCACCATATTAATCAGTCCTTCAATTAGGCTTTCTGCAGCTTGAAAGTCAGCAATCACTCCATCTTTGAGCGGACGAATGGTACGAATGTCTTTATGGGTCTTTTCATGCATCTGCATGGCCTTGTGTCCGACCGCGATGGTCTCTCCGGACTTGATATCAATGGCGACAATAGATGGTTCGTCTACAATGACCTCTCCATTCTGAATAATCAGTGTGTTGGCAGTGCCTAAATCAATTGCCAGCTCCTGTGAAAACAAACTAAATAGCTTCATGCCGTCTCGACCTTCTTCATTTAATAGTAACCCTCCCTTGTAATTCACAAGGAAGAAAAGTAAGATGGGCTCCCCCATGCCCCCTCTGAATGAACAAATGTACACATATTCCCCGACAAATAAAGGGGCGGAAGTATTCTCCACCAGATTTTATACAAAAAATATGTGAAGTCTCCGTATACTCAGTGAAATTTCAATGATGCGAAACGAACAGACCATTGCTGTGGCTTGCCGGGCTCTAAAACCTTACGTATTGAAGGAAAAGATATATGTGGAATTTGCAGCTCATTTAAGTAAGTTCGGCTTATATTTGTGCTTATAATTAATAGCGAACCTATGAATTTCACAGTTTCTTCCTCATTATTGTTAGACCATTTGCAGAAGGCAGATGGAGCCATCGACGCCAATCCGACCATGGCTATTCTTCAGGATTTCAAATTTGATGTAAAAGGCGGAAAGTTAGAAATTCGAGGTACTGATTTAACAACCTCTGTAATTACGAGCTTAGAGGTGGAGCACGAAGGTGATTTTAGTTTTGTGGTTCCCGCTAAAATATTGGTAAACACCTTAAAAGCTACTCCCGAACAACCCATAGATATTCAATACGATGAGGAAACCCACCGCGTAACTGTTACCAATTCCATGGGTAAGTACCACATGGCTGCAGGCTCTATCCATGAATATCCAAGCTTGCCGCAAGTGGAACATACCCAGAAAATTCAATTGCCTGCTTCGATTTTATTGGAAGGCCTGGCTAAAACCGTTTTTGCAACCTCCACCGATCAGGCCCGCCGAGCCATGATGGGCGTATATACCATTGTGGAAGAGGGGCGATTAACACTGGCTTCTACGGATGCCCACAAATTAGTAGAATTCATTTATGAAGATGAAAATATTCATGGCGAAGCCGATTTTATCTTACCCAAAAAGGGGGTGAATCTCGTGCGTTCCATTCTGGATTCCGGCGATGAGGTCACATTCCAATTTAATCCGCAACATGCCTTTTTTCAATTTGAAGAAACCCAGGTTGCTTGTAAACTCATCGAAGCCAATTATCCCGATTACAAAAATATCATACCCAAGGATAACAACACCGAATTAAGCGTGAACCGCAACGACTTTCTGCAATCACTCAAGCGGATATCTATTTTTACCAATGAGTCTACGCGCCAGATTTCATTGAACCTTAATGAGGACAGTCTGACCCTAATTGCTCGGGACATTGACTATTCAAATGATGCCAAAGAACAGCTAGCTTGTTTCTATAAAGGAGAGCCCATACAAATCGCCTTTAATGCCCGTTTTTTACTTGAAATGATTTCTGTACTTGATTCAGATGAGATTGTATTTCAGATCAATTCGCCCAATCGAGCCGTGCTGATCTTACCTGCAGATCAGAACAAATCTCAGAAATTGACCATGCTCATCATGCCGATTATCATTTAAATCCTGAGAAGGGCAAACCATTTTTGAACTTATCTTGACTTTAACCATCGATGAAAACATCCTATACCCCTTTATTTTTGGTCTTGTTTATTTTCTGGACCGCTTGTAAAACCACACAGCCGAATTTGGCAAACTCCGAGCCCCGGGAACCTGAGATGGAAATCCGCCAAATGGACACTCTTGTGGTTTCTGAACCGGCTGTGGAGAAGAACACGAATGAGAATTATCCCAAGGCCGTTTATCGCGCCAGTCAGAAGAGGACGATTGACCTCATCCATACCAAATTAGATTTGAGTTTTGACTATCAGAAAGAACGGGTATTAGGTGAAGCCTGGATCGACTTTACGCCCATTTTTGACCCTGTCAAATCTTTTTCTCTTGATGCTCAATACTTTGATATCCATCAAGTTCAAGACGCTCAAGGTCGAGAGCTTTCCTTCTCGTATTCGGATAGTATGAAATTAGTCATTGAATGGCCGGAAGTCATCAATCGCATGGATACTGTTCAAGTTTACATCGATTATACCGCTGTTCCCAATCGGAAACCCGCCGGTGGAAGCCAGGCCATTAGTTCTAGTAGAGGACTGTTTTTCATTAATCCCAGAGGAGAGGTTCCAAATAAACCCACACAGATATGGACTCAAGGAGAAACAGAACATAATTCAAATTGGTTCCCGACTGTAGACCAACCCAATGCACGATGTTCGCAGGAAATGGTTCTTACCGTGCCCATCGAATATGAAACACTCTCAAATGGCCGATTGATCAAAAGTGAGGTGGTCAATGACAGTATGCGACAGGACCACTGGATTCAAGAATTACCTCATGCACCTTATCTCTTTATGTTAGCTATAGGTGATTTTGCGGTCGTGCGGGATCAATGGGAAGATATCCCCTTAGCCTATTATGTAGAGCATGATTATAAAGCCGATGCACCGCAGATATTTAACCACACCCCGGAAATGCTAGCGGTTTTTTCTGAAATGCTCGATTACAAATACCCCTGGGCAAAATACGATCAAGTGGTTGTCAGGGATTTTGTTTCCGGAGCCATGGAAAATACAACAGGTGTTATATTCGGCGACTTTGTCCAAAAGCACCAATTAGATCTTGTAGGCAACGATAACGACTTTATTGTCGCCCATGAAATGTTTCACCACTGGTTTGGTGATTTGGTAACCTGTGAAAGTTGGTCAAATTTAACCATGAATGAAGGCTTTGCCAACTATTCTGAATATCTCTGGAAGGAGTATAAGTTTGGAAAAGAGGAAGCCGATTTACATCGGGCCAATCAAATATCTGGATACTTGGCCCAGGCCAGGCAAAATAAGCGTCCGATTGTCGATTTTGAATATATGCGACCTGAGGATATGTTTGATGCCCATTCGTACAACAAAGGCGGATTGGTATTACACATGCTGAGAGACTATATGGGCTCCGAAAAATTCTTTGCCGGCTTGAATTTGTATTTGCGACGTCATGCTTATACCGCAGTAGAAACTCATGATTTACGACTGGCGATGGAAGACGTAAGTGGAGAAGACCTCAATTGGTTCTTCAATCAATGGTTCTATGCCGCTGGACACCCTCAACTCAATATCACAAGTGAGTATATTGATGGTGAACTTATCCTGACTGCAGAACAAACGCAGGACCCGGAAAAAGAACCTGCCATTTTCACTCTACCTACTGAAGTTGATATTTATACGGCAAATGGACAGCGAGAACGCGTTCCCTTTTTTATTGATGAAAGAATATCCACGCTCCGCGTACCAATGACCGAAGCACCTGCACTGCTGATTTTTGATCCACGGGATATTCTGATGGCGGAAGTGAATATGACCAAAGATGCCTCGGCTTACGCCATGCAATTTGCGCTTTCTCCAACGCTTAAGTATCGAATGGAAGCACTCAAGAAAATCTCAAGTGGTGATATCAAGACGGAATTACTCGAAGAGGGACTTATGGATGGACACTGGTCTGTTCGCAGAGAGGCCGTGATGGCAATGGATGCCGCGACAGCGACCAAACAAGCAGAGACTCTAAAAATGTTAGCAAATTCAGATCCAAATGCTCTTGTACGGGCCGCTGCCCTGCAAAAGTTAAATGGTAATAATCTTGATGAAAAAGGCCAGGAAGTTTTAATTGCCCTCTGCCGCGATCGGATAGAAGCACAAGAAGCAGGTATTGAGATGGCCGCAGCCTTAGAAATATGGTACAGTCTGGATTCAGCCGGAGGGATTCAAAAAGCCCAGGAGATGGAAAAGGTCCGCAGCGAAATATTGTCGAATAAAATCGCTTCCATTTATGCCAAAACGGGGAATCCAGCATTTATTTCCTATTTGGATCAACTTCTTCCCAAGCAAAGTGGGTTTACATCCTTTCCCTTTTTCAATTCCTATTCAAAAATGACAGCACAGTTACGGGGTTCCGATCTTTTACAGCGCGTGGAAGCTCTGGCTGCAATTGGAGGAAATGCAAACAGTGGCATGTTTACTCGATATGGAGCAACGAAGGCTATAGCAGATATCAAAAAAGATCTCGCAAGCGCCGGGGACATCGATGCTGAAACCTTAGACGTAATAAAACAAACGCTAAACAGCATTATAGAAAAAGAATCTTCGCCTCGTCTCAAGGCGATGTACTCTAACTTTTAGTGTCCATTACCCCTAAATTCGTTACATACCCAGCCTAAATCGATTTGTCAAGCCCTTCTTTGCTCCACAGGCGTGCAGCTTGCAGCTGGTTTTTTCTGTCTCAATCCTCCTTCCATTTGATGAGGAAAGCCTCTTTCAGTGACTTCCGGGGGGCTCTTTTCCTATCCAAAAACAGCTATACTTGTGTTTTAGGCCAAACATCACTTCTAGTATAAATACAATCTGCAAGCCGATGACATCAACGATTGTCCATTTTATTCGTTATCTTTTAAGCAATCTAAATCTGATGGCGCAAACACAATGGACGTACCACGGCCCGAGCGGCCGATCTTATCACATCGGCCTGTATCATGGAGACGACAGTGGGCACGTTATCATTTATTGCAATAATAATATCCTTACCATTGATTTTGATGTTCAGGAAAATAAATCGTATTCCTTCTATTTAGAAAGAGATTTATGTGAATTATCCTTAAGCCAAGAGGGCGAAGGGTTTGAATACGATTTTCAAATTGCTCAATCTAAAGAGATCGAAAATTCGTCGCCAGATATGGAGCCCCTCGACTACATTTTCATCTGGTTGGTAGCTATTTTGTTAATGGGTATCATTGTCAGTGTAGCTATCGCTATTTCTCCAGCTTCTTAGCTATCTTTGAAGTCCAAGTTAGTCAATGTTATGAGTACACCCTTACAACCTTATGTAGAAGCGTTAATTTTTGCCGCTCCGGAACCTATTAGTCGGTCCGAGATCAAAAAGGCCCTCACTGAAAATATTTTTGATCAAATTCAACCTCAGGATGTCGATACTGCAATCGAAGAGTTGCAAAATAGGTACCAATCTGAAGAATATGCTTTTCACCTCATAGAAATTGGAGGAAAGTATCAGTTTCTCACCAAAGGAGCCTATCATAGACTTATAGAGGACTACTTGCGCCTTTCTAAAGGAAAACGCCTCTCTAAAGCTGCACTGGAAACGCTTTCGATTATTGCTTATAAACAACCTATCGTAAAATCTGAAATTGAGCAAATCCGGGGCGTAAATTGTGATTATACGATTCAAAAGCTCCTGGAAAAAGAATTGGTCGAAATTCAGGGTCGCTCTGATGGGCCCGGACGCCCCTTACTATATAGTACTTCGGAGAAATTTATGAACTATTTCGGCCTCAAGTCAATAAAGGATCTTCCTCAACTCAAGGATTTTGAGAAACAAGAAGAAGAGATTGGACGTTTACAAGATATAGAAGAACAAGCAAAATCGCAATAACTATGTCAACTGAAAAGCCATTAATCAATCGCGTCAAAAAGAGTCCGCTCGTGACGATTAATTTGGAAACGTATTATCCTGACTTTCCCATTGTGGAGTTCGACCTAAAGGACTTCTTATTTAAAGGCTTAATCCTAAAGGAAAAAGATTTCCGGTCGGCAATTCAAGAGGTAAACTGGGCCGACTACAGTGGTCAGGTAGTATGCCTGCATTGCTCCACGGATGCTATTATTCCGGTTTGGGCATATATGCTTGTTGCTTCCGAAGCCGCACCTTACGTTTTAGAGAGCTATCAGGGGAAAAAGGAACAGTTTTTGCAATACTATTTTAAACAACAGATCGCTGCAGAAGACTGGTCTAAACACCAGGATGGACTCATTGTCATAAAAGGTTGCTCGGATAAAGAAGTGCCTCTTTCTGCTTACTTAGACTTGACCACGGCATTAAGACCTCATGTCAAAAGCATTATGTTTGGCGAAGCATGTTCGACGGTTCCCGTCTATAAAAAGAAAAAATCATGAAATATCTACTCTTTTCTTTCGTCGGCCTGTTTTTAGGAGCGGGAAGTATCTTTTTATTATCGAGTTCGGAGGGGCCCAATCCCGTTACGAAGATCGAAAATGAAGATGAAAAAGAAACCGTTAGTGAACTTCCGCAACGCATCACTTCCGCCCGACTCCTCAGAACCTATTCCTTTGCCGGGGAACTATTGCCCACCGATGATTTTGACGTAAGGGAACGCCTGGATAAGGAACTTACCGTTAACTCCTATTATCATTCCAGCACATTGATGCTCTTGAAGCGTTCGAAGCGCTATTTTGACATCATTGATCCCATTTTGCGCGAAGAGGGTGTCCCGGCAGATTTCAAATATCTGGCTGTGGCGGAAAGTGCTCTAACAAATGCCACTTCTCCGGCTGGAGCTAAAGGGTTTTGGCAATTTATGAGAGCTACAGGTCGCGCTTACGGGTTAGAGATAAACAGAGATATTGATGAACGTTTCCATCTGGAAAAGTCCACGCGGGCAGCCTGTCGGCTTCTTAAGGATTATAAAGAGCGCTTTGGTACCTGGGCATTAGCAGCCATGGCTTACAATGGAGGAGAAACACGTATTGCCAGAAGTCTGAGAGAACAGCGTGCAGAGCATTTCTATGAACTCAATCTAAACTCTGAAACTATGCGCTACTTATTTCGGATTGTAGCTCTTAAAGAAATATTGTCTCAACCTGAAAGGTACGGCTATGTGATTGAAAGCGAAGATTATTATCCAGCGTTACCTGTGCATAAAACCCTGACTGTAGACACTACAATTGCCAACCTGGGTGCTTTTGCCGAAGAGCAGGGGATTAGCTATAGAAAACTCAAAATATACAACCCATGGTTACTCGATGGCCACCTGCCCAATGCGTCGCGCAGAACGTATGAGTTAAAAATCCCCTTTTCGAAATAAAAATTAGTTCAGAACTTCCCGATACCGATTAAGTCCACACTGCAGAAACTGCTTGTACTTGCTCACATCCGGCGTATAAGCTACGGGTTTGTTCAAAATCGTACCATCCGGGTGCATCAGAACATAGTAGGGTTGAGAGTTTCGCTTAAAGTGAATGCTTTGAAAATCGCTCCATTTATTCCCAATGGTTCGCTTGGTTTTACCGTCAAAAGCAGAAACATACGGGCTATCCAAAGCGGTCCGTTCGTCAACATACAGAGATATGAGAACGTAATCCTCATTGATCAACTTATACACCTCATCTTCACCCCACACCCGATCTTCCATCTTTCGACAGTTCACGCAGCCGTGACCCGTGAAGTCTAGCAATATGGGTTTGTTCTGTTTCTTGGCGTAGGCTCGACCCTTTTCAAAGTCCTTGAAACACTCCAGATTCAAAGGGCACTCATTGGGAAATATATAGGAATGGCCGGCCGGAGGGGCCAACCCACTCAGCATGGCGGGGGTAACAAAGGTTTTATCCCGGTCACTATACATAAAGCCACTCGCGATATAGACGCTCACCAACAAAAATACACTGCCCAAAATAGCCCGCGTTCGGGTGACTGAAGGTTTGCTGTAATCGAGAGGAAACTTGATCCAACCAAAAAAGTAGGCTGCAATTCCGATCGCACATAAAAACCAGACCGTCACAAAAGCCTCGTAGGGAAGAAATTTCCACCCCATAGTCAGGTCCGCTACGGATAAAAACTTGAAAGCCAATGCAACCTCAACAAAGCCTAGAACCACCTTGACAGAATTCATCCAGCTCCCCGATTGAGGTAAGGAATTTAACCAGGAGGGAAAGGCTGCAAATAATCCGAATGGAAGCGCCAATGCCACTGAAAACCCCAACATACCTACCAACGGGCCGGCAGGTATGGCTCCAAATATCGTTGCCCCACCTCCGGTGGCTGTTTCCACGAGAAGCGTTCCTATAATAGGCCCCGTACACGAAAAAGAAACCAGCGATAAGGTAAAAGCCATAAAAAAGATCCCTATAAGCCCACCCCGATCAGCTGCACGATCGGCCTGGTTGGCCCATGAACTGGGAAGTGTGATCTCAAATAAGCCGAAAAAGGAAAGGGCAAATACGATGAATAACACAAAAAAGAATATATTAAACCAGGCATTAGTCGATAGCAAATTAAGGGCATCCGCTCCAAAAATACTTGTGACTAACAATCCTAAGGTGACATAAATGAGGATGATAGAAAAACCATATAATAAGGCATTTCGAATGCCGCTGGCTCTGTCTTTAGAGCTCTTTGTGAAAAAGCTAACGGTCAGCGGGATCATTGGGAAAACACATGGGGTCAACAAGGCCACAAAGCCCCCTAAAAACCCGGCAAAGAATATCCAGAAAAAACTTTGACGGGTATCCTCCTCAGGTTCCTCACCAATTTCATCCGAGCAGCTGGACCTTGCTTGCGTAAAATCAAGCGCGGCATAAGCAGGGGTCCCCTCCCCTTTAGTGGTAAAATCACGGGCCTCATTTTCCGGATTAAATGCGATGCCGGCATCAAAGTCCAACACAAAAGGAACTGTGGTTGGTGGCAAACACTGAATGCTGTCACAGGCCTGAAATTCAGCATAGCCTATAACCCGTGGAGCGTTGCCGGTCAGCTCCATTTTTTGCAGCAGCGATACCTCATCTGTAACCGTCGTCAATTCTAATCCAAAAAAAGGGTCGAAAGCTGTTTTTTTATAATCGGAAAGCATAGCGATGTCTCCCGTCAAAGAAACATCCTCAAGCGTGTCGAAATGAAGCGTGGTAATGATCGGCCCATCATAACCATGATCATGGGGGCCGTATACCTTCCAGCCGGTTTGTATTTCAGCGCTGGCTGTAAAAACCCAGTTCCCTTCCGATTCTTCCAATTTCAACTGCCATTCCAGAGGATCTTCAAACCCCATATTAGACTCGGACTCAGTTTCTCCATCATCTATCGTAAATGACATGGATTCCGACTCGTCCGCTTCGCCCGTAACGGCGTCTTCAATGGCATCTTGCTCCACGCTGGAGGGGGACTCAGGCACTTCGACAGATCCCATTCCCTTCCCCTCACAAAATCGCTTCTTATCATAATCCGGACGTTCCAGGCTAGTTGATAAATCGATCGAAAATTCATAATCCGTTGGTGGCAAACACTTGGTTTTATCGCATGCCATCAAAGTGACAAATCCTTTTATAGCATCTGAAAAGCCGGAGGGGACCTCCACCGTATGAATAAATACAGCTCGGTCAAAAAACTTGGTAAGTTCCATTTCAAAAACCGGATCATACTTGGTTTTAAGACCCCCACACTCTTCCGATCGATCGCTGGAAAATGTCAAACCCTGAGTTGTGTAGGAGATGGATGTCGGGAAAGGCCCCATAGCCATATCCTCATCACTCATGTATTGACTGTAGGTACTCCATCCGGGATCGATATCAAACTCATATATAAGGTCGTAGGTGTTCGGGCCCGTTTTGACGCTTTGATATTCAAAATCTAAGGGGTCCTCAAATTGAGCATGTAAACCGGGTATTCCACTTAAAGAGGCAAGGAAAAAAAGGGCGAAAAATCGATTCATAGAAAACAATTTTTTAGACTAACGGAATGGTCCGGGCAGATAGTGCATATATCAAATCAAACTTAAGCAACCAAGGAGTCAAACAATATTTTACCCTCTTCACATCCTAAAATCGACTCGGAAGCGCGTTCCGGGTGCGGCATCATTCCCATCACATTGCCCTGAGGGTTACAAATACCTGCGATGTGATCTACAGAACCGTTGAAATTCGCTTCTTCTGTTTGCTTGCCGTGAGCATCTGTATAAGTGAATAACACCTGTCCGTTCTTTTTTAGCTTTTCCACTTCCGCAGGAGGAGCAAAGTACCGTCCCTCAGCATGAGCAACCGGCATTTGAATGAGATCTCCAACTTCACATTGTCGAGTCAATAAACTATCCGTTTGCTCCACGCGCAAATGGACCACACGGCTGATAAACTTTTGATTCTTATTCCGAACAAGCGCGCCGGGCAGTAAACCCATCTCACAGAGGATCTGAAACCCATTGCAAATCCCCAAAACACGCCCCCCATTCTCCGCAAAAGTCTTTACCGAAGATATAATAGGCGACTGGCTTGCAATCGCCCCCGAACGCAAATAATCTCCATAGGAGAATCCGCCCGGAAGAACAATACAATCTGAAGACGACCAACCGGATAGGTTTGTCTCCTTATGCCAAATTTTTTCAACATCCTGTCCCATGACCTGACCCAAAACATGTACCATGTCATCATCACAATTTGATCCCGGGAAAACGACCACTCCAAATTTCATAGATATATCCGTCTGATTATAAGCACGAAGGTAAGATTTTCCCTAAAAAAGGAACTCATATTGCATGAAAAAGCTAATCCCGATAAATAACCAAATCACTAATTCGGAAATTACAGGATTTTTTAGGTTGTATAGGCTATCCGATATGAAAATAGTAAGAGGCCATAATAACAACAACAAGTACGTTAGATCAAACTGACTCAAAGACAGCACTCCTATTATAGAAAACAAAACATAGTAAAAAAGCATGCTGATTTTTCGTTGAGAAAAAATTTCTTTTTTAGCATGATAGAATGGAATATTCGCCACCGAAATCATCATTAGTAATACACTGAGCCCCACAATAACCCACTGCGGATCCTCCAATTCTATCCCTGAAAACAGGCCCCACATTTCATGAACCTCCCATTGCAAATAAAAAAAGGATTCCAGACTACCTGAAAAATAAGCATAACTGAGGGCTAAAAAATAGGGGACACCCAAGCCCACCAAATACTGCTGTGGTTCAGGAAAGCGGATACTCAGAAATACAAATAACATGAATAAGCCAAAAACTATCGCCACCAACAATGGAAAGTAAAATAAAGAGGCCAATGAAAAGAACAAGCCTGCATTAAACACATTCAGAGCACGTCGGCGCTTTTTAAAACACCGCATCAGATCATTCATGCCCACCAACGTAAAAAGCAAAGCGGGATGAATTCCATTAAGCCCCATCATATCGGGATGAAATGCACTCCAAAACAACCACAAAAAGCCCGGTAAAATATTGATTTCGTTATTCAGACGGTGAATGATAGCTAGTCGATTGATAAATACCGCCTGGAAAAAAACGAAAACACCTGAAATAATACCATTCCACAATGGCTCAATCTGTCCATCCCCACTCAACTGCCGAAATAACCAGCCATCAGTTTCTGAACGAATATCTCCTGACCCAAAAAATAAAAATACATGCAAGCCTATCGCCAGAGGCAACAGGATCAGAGCATTTGCAAAATGGTTATTTCTAAAAAGCTGCAGCACAAGGCGAAAATTACTTTACCAAAAATTAAGTAGCTCCTAACCCTCTATCTCGCAGCTTTCCAATGTTTTTCGACCGTCCCCCAATCTATAAGGCTGAAAAATTGCTCGATGTAGTCCGACCGGCGATTTTGATAATTCAAGTAGTAGGCATGCTCCCATACATCCAGCCCTAATATCGGTTGCCCCGTCGTTTCACTCACGTTCTTCATTAAGGGGTTATCTTGATTGGGCGTAGAACACACCGCCAACTGTCCCTCATTTGTAACGATCAGCCATGCCCAACCCGAGCCAAACAAGCCCGCCGCTGCTGTAAAAGCAGATCGGAATTCAGAAAAGGATCCAAAATCTGCCGATATGGCTGCAGCCAAATCTGATGAAGGCTCACCGCCTCCGTCCGGGCTCATTATATTCCAAAACAAACTGTGATTATAGTGGCCTCCGCCATTATTTCGAATGCCTGTTTCTGAAGGATCTACTTTAGCTAGTATCTCCTCTAAACTATTTCCCTCATAGCCCTTACTCTCTGCCAGGGCCGCATTCAGTTTGCGCACGTAGCCCGCATGGTGTTTGCCGTGATGAATTTTCATCGTCTGCTCATCTATAGCCGGCGCTAATGCAGCGTATCCGTAGGGCAAATCCGGAAGTTCAAACTCCATCTGACTCACCTTTTTAGCCTCTCCATTTGAATCCTTATCGCCCGTCTTACACGAAATCATAGGAATCATCATCGTTCCCACAGCCACAGTTCCACTTAATCGCAAAAAATCCCTTTTCTTCATAGCTTCATTTTATTTCCTCAATATATGAATTATAGGTTTAAATCACAAATGCCTTGTCTCCATAAGTTCACTCGTGATCCCATCCCATTCGCGCTCGACTCTAAAATTATTTATCAGGCAATTTTCCTTCTTGTTTTTAGGGCGTGCCCCCCGTCCTCGAGAGCTCCTCGAGCTCCTCGGAACGGGGGTCGGTCCCTTCCGGGGTTCACGTCTTCCATCCTCGGGCCGCCATTGAGGCGGCCTCGGGACGTTCCGTACGCTGCGACCCGCAGGACTGCGGCTCCCAGCGCACGGCTCCCTTCAGTCGCCCCCTCCAGGCACCTCACGCAAGAAGCTTGAACGCCAGTGCCACACCATCTCCATTCCTGGATTCTTGCCCCCTTTCCTATAAAAACGGTTCGGTCATTCCATCAAATTACAGCATCTACTCACTCATTCGCCCTTTATTTTATAATTTAGCGGTGCGTTACTAGTAAAATGAAAAACAAAGCCATGGCAGTGAAGGCAGTTGATAGTTCAGATAGCCGGCTGAAAAAACTCGTACAAAAGGTAAGGTCGCAGGACGTGCCCAAACACGTAGCTGTGATCATGGACGGCAATGGACGATGGGCCAAACAGCAAGGCCGACCCCGGGTTTTTGGTCACAGAAACGGAGTTAAGGCCGTAAGATCGGTCACCGAAGGAGCAGCCGAACTCGGTATAACCCATCTTACCCTTTATGCCTTTTCAACAGAAAACTGGAAACGACCCGCCCTGGAAGTTCAGGCCCTCATGAGCTTACTGGTACATACCGTTAAGTCCGAACTCAAAACATTGAATAAAAACAATATTCGACTGGAGGCCATTGGGGACCTGGAAAAACTCCCTGGAAAAAGTCGCAAAGCTCTCGAAAATGGAATGGCTGAAACCGCATCCAATACGGGAATGACCCTTATTTTAGCTTTAAATTACAGTGCACGGTGGGATATTCTCCAGGCGACGCAGTCCATCGCTCAGGCAGCCAAAGAAAACCAGCTCGATCCGAGAGAAATCAACGAGGAAAAATTTGAGCAATACCTGTCGACCAAAAACTATCCGGATCCCGAACTCATGATACGAACGAGTGGCGAAAGTCGCATTAGTAATTTCCTTCTCTGGCAACTCGCTTACGCAGAGCTATATTTTACACCCATTTTTTGGCCCGAATTTCGAAAAGAACATTTCTACACTGCTATTCTGGACTTCCAAAATCGAGAACGACGATTTGGGGAAATCAGCGAACAGTTAAGTACCTAATTATATTTTTGCCAATGTAGTGCAACAGCCTTACATTTGCCTTCGTTCTCTCATCATCAGATACCAGACGGTCTAATATTATGTTCAAAACTTTGATCCAACTCTTCCTGGCGACTTCTTTCCTTATGACAGCCATGATTTCAGTGCAGGCTCAGGAGGATCCCACTTTTGATTACTCTGATCCCAAAAAATTCGAAATTGGCGGTCTCGAATTCGAAGGGGCTAATAATAGCGATGAAGAAGCCCTCAAAGCTGTCTCCGGACTGCGCGTTGGAGAGGTCATTAATATTCCGGGGCAAAAAATAAATGACGCCATCACCACACTTTGGGACCTCAACCTTTTTGTAGATGTTGAAATTTTAGTAGACCGGGTAGTAGGCGAAGTGGCCTTTCTGCGAATCAAAGTGGAGGAACGCCCCCGCTACGCCAGACACAACTATAAAAATGTAAAGAAAAAATACCACGACGATATGAACGATATCGTCAAAAAATACCTGACGAAAGGAAGCATTGTAACCGATAATACGCTGAATAATATCCAACGAGGTATCAAACGCCTTTTTGACGATAAAGGCTATCTCGATGCAGAAGTGACAATCAACAGCTTACCAGACCCCGTGCTCAAAGATGCCGTTCAACTGGAAATCGAAGTCGATCGCAAGGATCGTGTAAAAATTAAAGATATTCGATTTACGGGTAACGAAAATGTCAAGTCCCGTAAACTTCGGGGTAAAATGAAGGATACCCGAAAGAAAAGTCGCCTTTTTGCCAAGTCCAGACTCTATAAAAAAGACTACGAAAAGGATAAAGACAATCTGGTCGAATACTACAACAGTCTGGGATATCGTGATATGCGCATTCTCGGCGACTCCATTTGGCGCAATGAGGACGGACACCTCATTATCAAAATTGATATTTTTGAAGGTAACCAGTATTTCTTTCGCAATATCGAATGGAAGGGAAATACACTCTACTCCAACGATGTGCTCACCAATGTACTCGGCATAGAAAAAGGTGACGTTTACGATCTGGAAAAACTGAATGAGCGCCTGACATTCAGTATGGATGGACGGGATGTTTCCGCCCTATACATGGATGACGGATACCTCTTTTTTCGCGTCGATCCGGTAGAGGTCGCCATCGAAAACGACTCTATCGATATCCAAATGCGTATTTTTGAAGGACCGCAAGCCACTATTGAGCGAGTGACGATCTCAGGAAACGACCGAACACACGAACACGTCATACGTCGGGAACTGCGCACTTTACCCGGCAAGAAATTTTCCCGATCGGATATCATTCGCTCTCAACGAGAAATAACCAATTTAGGCTATTTTGACCCGGAAGCACTCGGAATAAATACCCCAGTCAACCCGCAGCGATATACCGTAGATATCGAGTACGACCTCACAGAACGCCCCTCAGACCAATTAGAGTTATCTGCTGGCTGGGGTGGTTTTAGTGGCTTGATCTTGACTGTCGGAGTTACCTTCAATAACTTCTCCATGCGAAATATTTCAAATGGAGAGGCCTGGAAGCCCGTTCCTGTAGGCGACGGCCAACGCCTATCCCTTCGCGCCCAAACCAACGGCCGATTCTTCCAGTCCTACAATGCCTCTTTTACCGAGCCCTGGCTGGGGGGGAAACGACCCACCTCTCTCAATGTCGGTGGAGCTTACACGCGCATCAATAGACTGGACCGCGCTTTTGAATCTCAAGGATATCTGTCTATTGCAAGGGCTTTTGCCGGGGTGGGAACCCGATTGAGATGGCCCGATGACAACTTCCTGGTCAACGCCACTTTGAGCTATGAAAACTACTTTCTGAATAACTATCCCAATCAATTTCAATTTGATGGCGTCAATGTCAGTCAGGGAAGTTACAACAATGTCGCCCTGGAACTCAAAGTCGCCCGAACCAGTATTAATGAGCCCATATTTCCTACCCGGGGTTCCGAAGTTTCTGTTAGTGTGAAGTTGACTCCGCCTTACTCCTTGTTCCGACCAGACGACTATTATGACGATATATCTGTTCAGGATCGCTTCAGCTGGGTAGAATACCACAAATGGAGAGTAGATCTCGATTGGTATCAGACTATGATTGGCAAACTCGTGTTTAGAGCCAACGCAAAAGTGGGTATTCTGGGGTACTATAATCAGCGAACGGGACTTTCACCCTTCGAGCGCTATCTCGTAGGTGGAAATGGCCTCAATAATCAGCAAATTGGCATCGCCGGCGTCGATATCATTAGTAGTCGGGGGTATGAAATCAACCAACTTGAAGTGAACCAGGGAGCAGGAGCTACCCTGCGAACGGCCGGAACAGCAACGGTATTTAACAAGTTTACCATGGAAATGCGCTACCCGATTTCCCTCAACCCCAGTGCTACTATCTTTGTCCTGGGTTTTGTTCAGGGTGTCAATGCCTGGGATGGCCTCGATAATTACAATCCCTTTGAGTTGAGGCGATCCGCCGGTCTGGGACTCCGCGTATTCTTACCGATGTTTGGACTTCTTGGCTTCGATTATGGTCTGGGCTTTGATAAACCGGATCTCACAGCGCAAAATGCAGACTGGGGACAGTACGGTACATTCAACCTGATCCTCGGATTTGAGCCGGACTAGTGTCATTACCACTAAATTCGTTATAGACCAAGTCTTGATCTTTTTGCTCAGCTCATCGTTGCTCCTCAGTCGCATAGCTACGGCTATACTTCTTCGTCGCGCCTTGATCTGAACAAAAATCTACTGCGACTTTTCCATACTTATTTAGTGGTAATGACACTAGCGCTTCGCTAATAATTCAAGCATTTTTCTGCCTGGGTAAACAAAGAAAGCCGGGCGGTATTACTCCGCCTTCTGACGGGCGCGGACGATATCTATCGCGCGGAATATAGCTTGAACCATAGATCCTTCATTGGCCTCATTTTTACCGGCGATCTCAAAAGCAGTACCGTGGTCAGGTGACGTTCTGACAAAAGATAAACCCGCAGAATAGTTCACTCCATCTCCAAACGATAGCGCTTTGAAAGGAATAAGACCCTGATCGTGATACATCGCTAATATTCCATCGAACTTTCGATATTGACCCGAACCGAAAAATCCATCAGCAGAAAAGGGGCCCATGACCAGACTTCCTGCTTTCTTGGCTTCGATGATGGCCGGTCTGACCAATTCGTCGTCCTCCTTTCCAATCAATCCCCCATCTCCGGCATGGGGATTCAAGCCCATGACAGCAATCGTAGGCCGCGTCATGGCAAAGTCCCGCTTTAATGCATCCTCCATCTGACCAATTCGCTTCGTGATCAATTCTTTGTGAATTTGATCCGGCACAGATTTGATGGGCATGTGGGCGGTGACCAATCCCATTTTCATTTCTCGGCTCACCATGAGCATTAAAGCGCCCGACGCCCCATCCGTCTTCGTTAAATATTCGGTGTGACCTACATGCGGAAAGCCAGCCAGTTGCATGGCGTGCTTGCTGATCGGAGCCGTCACTAAGCCATCCACTTTCTTATCCTTGAGGTCATTGACCGCAGCATCTAATGAATCCAAAGCGGCTTGCCCGCTGGTTTGGGTGGCTTTTCCGAGCTCGATATTAACAGCATCCTGCCATATATTGACAATATTTAAATGGTCGGCGCGAATCTGATCTACAGCTTGACAATTGTGGATGGGGTAGTTGATTTCTTCAAGAATATTCTTGTGATACGCCACTACTTTTCCACTTGCATACACGACAGGGGTGCATAACTTCAGCATCTGCGGATGTCGAAAGGATTTTAGAATAACTTCTAATCCAATACCGTTGATATCGCCAACGCTTATAGCTAAGGTAACTCGATCTGCCATATCTATTGATTTGTTTGTATTTTCGGGCTCTATCCACGAAGATAGCTAAAAAAAGGAAGGATGCCGATGCGCGCAAAAAAATCATACGGACAACATTTTTTACACAATACCACATTGGCAGAACGCATTAGTGATACGCCCGATTTCGCCGCCTGCTCTCGTGTTTTGGAAGTCGGACCGGGGCAAGGCGCCCTCACACGACCGCTCCATCGCCACCCCATCGAACTCAAAGTGGTGGAAGCCGACCGCGATATGGTCGCCTATCTACAGTCGGACAAAGACTTGTCTCTCACCGATGACCAAATTATACCTAATGATGTCCTGCGCCTGGACTTAAGTCAGGTCTTTGATGGCAATCCTTTTATCTTATTAGGGAATTACCCGTATAATATCTCCTCTCAGATCCTGTTTCACATGTTGAAGTACCGGGATTATATTCCGGAGACGGTAGGGATGTTTCAACGGGAAGTAGCTGAACGTGTAGTATCTCCCAAAGGAACCAAGGCTTACGGGACTTTAAGTGTCATGCTTCAGGTGTATTACGATTTCCGAATAGCGTTTAGAGTGAGTCCGGGGAATTTCACCCCCCCTCCTAAGGTGGATTCTGCTGTGCTCCACGGTCGCCGACGAGATCAGGCTTTGTTTGACGGAGACCTGTCTGCTCTGCAAGCTGTCGTGCGCTCGATTTTTGGAAAACGCCGGAAAATGATTCGAAATTCGCTGAAAAGCATCATCCCTGCCGAAGCCTTGACAGACTGGCCTTATCTGGATCAGCGACCGGAGCAACTCTCCCTCGAACAATTTGTAGAGCTTGCACACCTTTATGCCGAATGGAAAGACAGGCCGGACCATTTAAAATAATACACTTTCCGCTTAGTAAAGATGGCATCAGCGCTCATATCTTTGAAATCAGAAGAAAAGTTGATTCATATTTATGAGA
>CAZVFU010000019.1:0-32446 GCA_964626595.1 uncultured Saprospiraceae bacterium | reverse complement strand
AGTTTTATGGGGTTGGAGGAAAAAGTGGCTATGCGAAGAAAAGATTCCCATAATGCCGTGCCGGGCCAGGGATAGCAGCGGCAGGCAGGGCGGCAGGTGCTGAGCAGCCCTAGAGCGAGGCGGCGACCGAACGGAAGCCCTACAAAGCCGTAGGGATGCCAGCACATGTAGACCTGACTACGAGCGGATAGCCCGGCCGATCCCAAATCAGCGGGACGCTGGCCTGGGATCGGGGCCCAAAAAAAAAGAAAACTACCAATCGGGTTGAATGAGGGGGCGTGTATAATTGAGGTGTAATTGATGTTTGGTCCATTCCTTCTCGGGGAGATCGTATACGGTATGGACATCGCCGCCCTTAAAATCCTGAAGTTCTGGTAGCCAATGACGGACATAATCGCCATTGGCATCATAACGTCGCGCCTGGCTCAAAATATTGAAGTATCGGTTTTCCATGGGGTCTGAACCGACGCCGGCCAGGTAGTTCCAATTCCCATAATTGCTGGCGGGATCGTAATCAATGAGGAGCGACTCAAAATACTCGGCACCCATGCGCCAATCTACCTGAAGATCCTTTATGAGATAGGAAGCGACATTTTGGCGGCCGCGATTGGACATGTAGCCGGTCGCATTGATCTCACGCATATTGGCGTCGATAAAGGGAATGCCTGTTTTGCCCTGGGCCCAGGCTTGAAATCGGTCCCAGTCCTCTTTTGTGTCTGACAGCGGAGTTTCTTTTGGGCCACCTGCAAGAAATATTTTATCCTTATACTTTTTAGCCATCAACCGGTAAAAGTCTCGCCACATCAATTCAAATTTCATCCAATAGGTCGAATTATTTTTCTCTACTTGCTGCTCATATTTTTCCACCTCGTCATAGATTTTTTTTGGTGACAGACAACCTTGAGCCAGGTAGGCACTAAATTTTGACGAAAAATTACGGCCGAGTAGCTCGTTGCGTGTCTTTTTGTAGGTCGATATGGACTGTGACTCCCACACATATTCCTGCAATCGTTGGAGGGCGGCAGATTCCCCTCCCGGAAAGTCGAAAGCAGCCCGATCATCAGAATTCGGTATTTGCCCATTTGTTAGCTTTTCCAGGGAGGGCAGCTGTCCTATCTCCAGATTCTTAAATTGACTGGGAATTTGGACAGGAGTATCTAGAGGCTTGCGAACATCCACTACTTTTTCAATTTCTTTTCGATACTGAGTAAAAACATCTGGAGAGTGAGGAACCGGAAATGGTAAGTCGGCAGTGTAGTAAAGCATTTTGCCTCTATAGTATCTCAGTTCCTGACCAATGGTCCACAAATTTTCTTCCAGTGCATCTTGAACTCTAACTTCTTCGCGAGTTCGCTCGCGATTGCAAACGACCCAACTGGATTTCATTTCATTGGCAATCTGGAAGATTTCTTCTTCAGGCTTTCCCCAGCGGATGATGAGATCACTTCCCTTGCTCTGAAGATTGGTTTTTAATTCCGCTACACTTTCCCAAATAAAGCGAGATCTATATGAGCCTGTTTTTGGAAAATCGTATCGATCTGTTCTTTGGAATAAGCGCTCATCAAAAACATACACAGGAATGACATTGTCGCAAAGCTGTATGGCCTCAGTCAAAGCTTCATTATCTTGCAATCTTAAGTCTTGTCGAAACCAAAGAATAACCGTCCGGGGTGGAGCACTCGTCATATTTAATTACTTTTATGTTTTCAAAACACAGATTGGGTCTGTTTGGTTACCATATCTAGAAATTTATTGTCTATGGAATGTAGAATTGGAATTATCGTGGCCTTCCTTACTCTTATTTGCAATTCTTCTCTTCTTTATAGTCAGCGCGCATTTGTTGTCTATAATGAGAAAGGGAAAGAAGTGAGTGTCGAAAAAATGCTCAAACAGACCCAAAATGCCGATGTGGTCGTTTTTGGTGAGCTCCACAATAATCCAATATGCCATTGGTTGGAAATAGAGGTATTAAAATATTTATCCAATCGGGATCGACCGGTAATTATGGGTATGGAAATGTTCGAAAGAGACCAGCAAGAAGTATTAGATGAATTAATGGCCGGTGTATTTGAACTTAAAAAGCTGGATCAATATACACGCACCTGGCCCAATTACGGAACGGATTACAAGCCGCTTCTTGCCTTTGCTCTCGAAAGGAATATTCCCATCATTGCTACTAATATCCCGCGGAAATACGCCTCCTTTGTTTTTAAGAAGGGGATTGACTCACTCAAAACACTTGATATTTCTCCGGGTATGGTTCCGGCTTTTGATTTTGAAGTGGATACTACCTTAGCAACTTATGCCGAAGTATTGGCTATGGGACAAAATATGCCTGGTCACGGGTCCGAGAACTTTTTGTATGCTCAGGCTATCAAGGATGTGGCGATGGCAAGGGGGATTTATGACGAAAGAACAAATAATGAAGTGCTTTATCACGTCAATGGGGCCTTTCACAGTAAAAACAGAGAGGGAATTTGCCATTACTTATCCGAAATGGATCCCAATTTAGACATCATAACAATTCAAGCACAGGAGGTAGAAAATCCTGATGTTTTTCAACAACAAAATTCGAATTTAGCGAGTTTTCACATACAAATCAACACCTTAGTAACTAAAAGTTATGAATAAAATTACTGCCCTATTAGCTTTGACTTTGTCGTTCGTCTTTTTAACGGCTTGCGGCAACGAGAACCAGGAAAAATCGGATGGATCAGAGTTCAATCCCGATGAAAACATGCGGCTAGAAAATGAGATCAAGCGAATTCACGACGATGAGCTCATGCCTAAAATGAAAGACATCCAACTTATGATGAATGAGTTGGAAGAGAGAATGAAGGATAATGAGGCTTCCTACACAGAAGGATACGAAAAAGAATTGAAAGCTGCCCACGAAGGACTAGAAGACTCTTATGATGAAATGATGCAGTGGATGGCTGAATATTCGCCCCAAGACCACAAAGGAGGAGAATACAAATTATATCTGGTAGATGAGCGGGGAAAATTGTGGAAAATGAGAGAAGGCTTTCACGAAAATATTTCATACGCCAAAAGTACCCTGGATAATGAAAAGTTTAAGTAAGGTAATATGGGTCTTTTTCTTTCTTAGTGCATTGATTTTCACATCATGTCAGTCTGAGGAAAAAAAGCTGCCCATCATAGGCCATAAAACGATAGAGGGTACGGACACTACGTACCACACTATTCCCGATTTTACATTTGTGAATCAGGATAGTCAAAAAATTACGCCGGCCACATTTGAAGATAAAATTTACGTGGTCGATTTCTTTTTTACAAGCTGTCCCACGATTTGTCCGGTCGTAAAAAGTCAAATGCTTCGGATCTATGAGCAATTTGCGAACGAGGATCGATTATTATTTCTGAGTCATTCTGTAGATGGCCGTCGAGACTCTGTCCCTCGGCTAAAGGTGTATGCTGATAATTTAGGGGTAGATGCAGAGCGTTGGCACTTTGTAACTGGAGACATCGTAGAGATTTACGACATTGCTGAGGATTATTTTAGCGTAGCAAAGGAAGACCCCGAAGCTCCTGGTGGTTTTGATCATAGTGGTCGACTCATCCTGGTAGATACGAATAAGCATGTTCGATCCTTTTGCGACGGTACAGACACAGAGGATGTGGATCGATTTATGAAAGATATTGAAAAATTGCTAGATGAAATGGATACGGCTCGGTAGTTTGTTTTTCTTAGCTTCCCTTCTTTTTTTTCAGTCTTGTGAATCTGAGCCTTATGCTCAAGGCCGTTACATTTATGAAGTCCGTTGTAGTAACTGTCATCTTCCGGATGGTCGTGGCCTGGGAAAAGAAATTCCATCCTTGCATAAATCTAAAGCCAGCCCCGCCTATTGGAGTTGCTTAATCCGGTACGGTCAATCAAACACAATTGAGCAAAATGGCGTCAAATATATTCGGAACATGCCTGCCAATACCGATTTGACTGCTGCGGATCTTACGAATTTGATAAATTTCATACAAAACGAATGGGTTGAAGACTCTCAGTTCGTGGCATTAGATTCGGTAAATCAATGGTTAGAAAATTGTCCTCAGGGTTGAATATGAAAAAATCTGCTGGACATCCGACTTCAATCATGTATATTTACATAATAAAGAAATGAACTATGGGTTATCGGTATATTTTGGGTTTCTTTTTATTTGTGAGTTTTTCATCCTTATCAGCTCAAGATTTAACTGTGCGACTGGCTTCAGGAGCAGATAATATTGTTGTAGAGGGATGTCCGGATACACTCATTTTGGATCTGAGTTTTAGACCTTTAGATGACACGGTGCGATTTAGTGTCTCGTCTGATGATAGCGACGTCGATTCTTTTTTCACCACTATGCCAGATGAAGTTGTGTTTCTACCCGGTGAGAAAACAAAGCGTTTTGTATTTGAGGTCCCCGAAAATAGCCTTAATACCGACCCGGGAGCATTCACTTTTTTCTTTAGTGACCCCGTCATGCCCGTTGTGGAATATGAAATCACATTCGATTTACATTCCTCAATTCCTTTAGAGATTTCAGAGTTAGAGAATCCCCCTTTTTGTTTTAACAATGGATTTCCGTTACTTGCCCGTGGAGCTGGAGAGTATTTTTGGTATAGAAAGGGAGTTGACGAAGCGGAAATTGAGCTGGGCTTTGGCGAAAATCTGTTTTACGAGCCTGTTTCCAGAAATGATACGGTTTTTGTTCGCGGATCTATAGGGGCATGTAATGCTGATACTTTTTATGTTCCCGAGTATCATCCGGATGAGCTTCGATTAGATCCAATGGATACGCTATTTATATGTTTAGGAGCCCCTGAAGAAATCAACTTTTCTATTCAATCCGCTCAATCCTTTAGCTGGGAAGAGTCAGATACCTTTATAACTGTCCAGCAAGAGCAACAAAGTTTAGTTGTAGAGGCAAGCCGTTCTGGCCGGATCTTTTTCGAGTTTGAGGGCGAAAACAATTGCACGGTCTTCGATACGATTGTCGTTCGTGTAGATTCTTTACCGGATGATTATTTTTTAGAAAACTTTCCGCCACCAAATGAGGAGTGTAATAAATATTGCAGAGGGGATACTTTTAGCATTTCACTAAATACGACGGCTCCTACCCTATACCCTGAGGCCACGTTCAGCTGGATGCCAAATGATGGAAGTATCATTTTTGGAGACATGGAACAAAACATCTTAGTGGAAGCCCAGGATTCAAATTATTATGTGCGCACAGTAACTAACAATGCTTGTGAAAGTGTAGATAGTATTTTTATTGAGGTTATAAATCCCAACATGGAACTTTCATTGACGGATACGACGGTATGTGCCAATAAGCCGGTAGAAGTCGTTTTATTAAATTCAGAAAATTACACAGATATCATGTGGTCTCCAGAGACCGGATTGAGCTGTACAGATTGTCCCAACCCAACAATTGTAACGGGTACGACCCAAACGTATACCGTTGAAGGAAAAGAAGAGGGTTGCTGTCCCACATCAGCCAGTGTTACGATTAATATTGATATTCCTCCCATCCCTATTCCGCCGGTGACTACCTGTCCTGGAGAGCCTATTGATATTTTGGTCGATAACAGTGGCCTCTCTGATCCCAACTGGATCACGAATACCGATGGTTTGTCTTGTACGGATTGTTTTAATACCATCGCTACCGTCAATGAAAGTACAAACTTTACTTTGGAGGCCTTTGATGATCAGGGCTGTCTGAATCGAGGTACAGCGATGGTAAACACCTTTCCTCTGCTCGACTTTATTGATATTCAGGTGAATCCCGAAACAGATATTGGTGTGGGCGGCACGGCTGGCATAGAAGTGAGTACAGAGCCCTCTTTTTCTGACGGTGTGGGTGAGTACCGGTATAACTTAAACGGAATGGACCTCGGACTCTCTGGAGATTCTGTTGAAATATCTATTATTGAGGAAGGGCCGCAGGAACTCATTGTAACTGTCATTGATTCGAATGGCTGTGTCAATACGGCCAGCGTTATTATTAATGGCGTTCCACCTGATATTGATATTCCCAATGCATTCACACCGAATGGTGATGAGCAAAATGATGTTTTCTTGCCCGTGGTTACGAATGCTGAAAATATTGAAGGCCTAATCGAAGAATTTCGCGTCTACAGCCGATGGGGAACTGAAGTCTATGTTGAATTTGGGCCCGATGTCCAGGGTTGGGATGGCAATTTTCAAGGTGAGTTGGCTCCTCCTGAAGTGTATTTGTATTTCATCAAACTTAGACTTCCAAACGGAGAAGAAGATGTCCGAAAGGGTGATGTTACCTTGATACGCTAAAAATTAGGTATTGAAAATGAGCGAATCATGGTAAGAAAGGTCATTGTATATGGTATTGGCTCGATTTTAGTCCTTTGCGGCCTTTGGTTTGTCTATTTTGGATTTATACATACAGAGTTTTCCAGAGAAAAGATGTTTTCCGCTGCGGGGAATAGTGAACGGACCTATAGTTATTTGACCAATCCGAATTTGTTTCCTCAATGGATTAAAGGATTTGAAAGAAGCCGAAGAGTCACGAGCTCGAATGAGACCGTAGAAATGATTCATTTGCTCAACATTCAGGATGAAGGGGAATCGTTTCAAGTCATTTTCACATCTACGGCTACCCAAAAGCCAAGACTACTCCACCAAAAAGTAGAACATCCCTTTTATATCGTTGAGTCCAATATAGAGTTTGATGAAGTTGGATCAGATAGCACGAACGTTTACCTTAACTTGACCATTGAAGGGGATGGAGTGATGGAGCGGGTTCTCTCTCCATTTTTTGCAGGCCATGTCCTTGATGAGTACGAAAATCAATACGATAGAGCGTTACAGTTTGTGCAATAAAAAAAAGGCTCTTGCAATATAGCAAGAACCTTTTCTAAAGTCTTCAGCGTAATAGCCTGAGTTATTTATTGTCTCCATCGACTTCCTCAAACTCTACATCTGTAACATCCTCATCTTCACCTGACTCTTGGCCATTATCAGAAGATTCCTCAGCTCCACCTTCAGGTCCCTGACCACCGGCAGCTTGTTGAGCTTGATATATTTCCTGAGAAGCCGCTGACCACGCATCATTTAACTGCTGAGTGGCTTCGTCAATTTTATCTATATCCTCGCTGGAATGAGCTTCTTTTAAACCAGCAAGTGCCTGGTCAATCGCGCCTTTCTTGTCATCCGGTATTTTATCTCCGAATTCTTTCATTTGCTTTTCAGTCTGAAAGATGAGACTGTCTGCCGTATTAATTTTCTCTACACGCTCTTTTACTTTGGCATCAGCTTCAGCATTCTTTTCAGCGTCGGCCTTCATTTGTGCAATCTCTTCTTCGGATAAGCCGGTAGAGGCCTCAATTCGTATACTTTGTTCTTTCCCTGTTCCCTTATCTTTGGCAGATACATTGATCATACCATTCGCATCGATATCAAAGCTCACCTCAATTTGAGGAACTCCACGAGGTGCTGGCGGTATGCCATCGAGAATAAATCGGCCCACGGCACGGTTATCTTTAGCCATTTTACGTTCGCCCTGGAGTACGTGAATTTCTACTGAAGGCTGATTATCAGCTGCCGTAGAGTATACTTTGGACTTTTTAGTGGGGACGGTTGAGTTTGACTCAATGATCGTATCAAAAATGCCACCCATAGTTTCAATACCCAGAGATAATGGAGTCACATCCAACAATAATACATCCTGAACGTCTCCACTTAGTACTCCTCCCTGAATGGCTGCACCAATAGCTACCACTTCATCCGGATTCACACTTTTATTAGGTTTTTTACCAAAAAAGTCTTCCACTGCTTGTTGTACCCTGGGGATACGAGTTGATCCCCCAACTAAAATGATTTCATCAATATCAGAGGTCGATAAACCAGCATCTTTCAATGCTAATTTACAAGGCTCTAATGTGCGGTTGACAAGATCGTCAGCTAACTGCTCAAATTTTGACCGGGACAATTTTAAAACTAAGTGCTTGGGCACACCATCAATTGCAGTAATATAGGGCAGATTGATTTCAGTTTCATTGGATGCACTTAACTCAATTTTTGCTTTTTCAGCCGCATCTTTCAATCGCTGCATAGCCATAGGGTCTTTGCGAAGATCTACATTCTCCTGACCTTTAAATTCGTCAGCCATCCAATTGATAATAACGCGATCAAAATCATCTCCACCTAATCGAGTATCTCCGTTCGTGGATTTGACTTCAAATACACCATCACCTAAATCAAGGATTGAGATATCAAATGTACCTCCCCCCAAATCGAAAACAGCGATCGTAGAATCTTCCGCTTTTTTATCCAAGCCATACGCCAAGGAAGCTGCTGTGGGTTCGTTGATTATTCGACTTACTTTCAAACCTGCAATCTCGCCTGCTTCTTTCGTAGCCTGTCGTTGCGAATCATTAAAATACGCGGGTACTGTCACGACAGCTTCGGTAACTTCAGATCCCAGGTAATCCTCAGCTACTTTCTTCATCTTTTGAAGAATCATGGCAGAGATTTCCTGAGGGGTGTATTGCCGGCCATCAATTTCAACTCTTACAGTATCGTTATCCCCTTTTGTTATCTTGTAAGAAGAATTTTCAATTTCATCTTTAACTTCATTATAACGAGATCCCATATAGCGTTTGATACTCGAAATCGTCCGCGCGGGATTGGTTATAGCTTGCCGCTTGGCAGAATCCCCTATTTTTCGATCTCCATTGTCCATAAATGCGACAATTGAGGGTGTCGTTCTTTTTCCTTCGTCATTGGGGATAACGACGGGTTCATTTCCTTCCATTACGGAAACACATGAATTGGTCGTTCCCAAGTCAATTCCAATTATTTTACTCATGTATAAGTGCTTTTACTTTAACAATTTAATTTAATAATAATCAATAGATATGCCAATGCAGAAACCCTGTCTTATGGTCAGTTTTCACCACTACAAGAACCAGGTCTGTCAGAATCCAATAAAAAAATATGACAAATTGACGTTGCTACCGGAAATTAAGATTTTCCGTACTGGAGTTGGTCTGTAAAGAGTCTATAGTCTTTTGTGAAACAATAAAGCCCGGGGTCACACTACTTCTTCGGCTTGAAAACAAACCTAATCCAAAAGTAACATTGGAGTAGTCTGGCTGCACCTGACTACTCGTAATACCCGTATTCAATCGAGAGATATCGAGAAAAGTTTTCAATGCTCGTCCGCCACTACTGATTTCTATATCGATTCGTTCGAGTCGACGGATTATGGTGGGACGGGCTTCCAATTCGGCTTCTAAAAAATTATACATGCGTTCCCCGCTTAATCTATAAATACTTTCATCCAAACCGGTGGCGGCTATCCATTCTAAAAAAATGGTATTGTCCTCACCATCTTCTCGTTCGGTAATTTCAAACCGAAGCACGACATCGTAAAAAATAGCGTTATCCGCATCATCCCAATTTATGGTTAATGACCGATTGGGTAAAATACCCACGGGAACGTCCACGTTCGGTTGACTAATTGTGGAAGGCCCCACGATTGAGGCTCCAGCTTCAGCCAAAATTTCATCTTCTCTTTCTACCCGAAGTATAACACTATCGCCTGAGCTGAGATTAATTCGGCTTTGTGGAATCTGATATAAATAATTTGGATTTGTAATCATTAAACCCGAGTCGCGCTCCAGACCCCGGTCTGCGGCATCGATTCGAGTTAAGGGAAATGTTCTACCTCCGACTTTCGAGAGAGTAACGGTAATATTGTCGTGATAAACTTCGGATTCCTCTTGCGCTAATTCGCGGGGAGGGATATTTTCATCTACAAACATTTTTTCTACCCGGATGAGATGTTCAAAGTCTT
This sequence comes from uncultured Saprospiraceae bacterium, assembly GCA_964626595.1. Lineage (GTDB taxonomy): Bacteria > Bacteroidota > Bacteroidia > Chitinophagales > Saprospiraceae > JAWLFI01. The sequence goes on along the minus strand of CAZVFU010000019.1, from coordinate 22,612 downwards.
GCTCGCTCAGTAAACCATATACTACCGTTTTCTCTTCCCCACCCGTTGTCAGGTCAAAATCTGTGGAGCAGGATACAAATAGTAAAACAAGAGCAAATAATATAAGATTGCGAACCATAGTGTGTGTCATTCGATTATATTTAGCTAATGTAGTACATTTATGGCAAAAGTAAACGAGATTCTCATGAAAAAGCGAGCGAAACGAGTGACGACCCACGTCTTGCAGCAAATGAAAGCTGAAAATGAAAAAATAAGCATGCTCACAGCATACGATTACTCAATGGCTAGAATTCTGGATGGCGCTGGCATTGACGTCCTTCTCGTTGGTGATTCGGCCTCCAATGTGATGGCAGGTCATGAAACGACCCTGCCAATAACGCTCGATCAAATGATTTACCATGCCTCTTCTGTTGTTCGTGGCGTTAATCGCGCTTTTGTCGTGGTTGACTTACCTTTTGGAACTTATCAGGGCAACTCCCGGGAAGCCTTGCATTCCGCTATTCGAATTATGAAAGAGTCTGGGGCGCATGGGGTGAAACTGGAAGGAGGAGAAGAAATCAAAGAATCCATTTCGAGGATTATTTCGGCCGGTATACCGGTCATGGGGCACTTGGGTTTAACCCCACAATCGATATACAAGTTTGGGACCTATTCCGTACGCGCTAAGGAAGACCATGAAGCCAAGCAATTGCAAAAAGATGCTCATTTATTGCAAGATTTGGGTTGCTTTGGTATCGTATTTGAAAAAATCCCTGCAATTCTAGCTACCTCTGTGACAAATTCATTAGATATACCCACTATTGGTATTGGTGCCGGCGCCGGTGTGAGTGGTCAGGTATTAGTCGGACAGGATATGATGGGAATCACAAAGGACTTTCACCCGCGGTTTTTGAGACGCTATTTGGATTTATATTCTGAAATAACAGATGCCGTCCAGCGTTATATCACGGATGTGAAGGCAGGTGATTTCCCAAATGAACAAGAACAGTACTAAAAAGAGTATGAAACCCCTCCGTTTTGCCCTTGGCCTTCTTTTTTTAGGAATACTCGCTGTTGGATGGATATACTACATGGTCTGGGCACCCAAGGATCTTTGGGACAAAGAAGTGCCCAGTAAAGTGCTATATATCCAGGATGGAGAACGGTGGACAGAACTACAGTCGAATGTAGATACTATTTGTCCCAATCTGTCCCAAACGATTTTTCGCCTACTTGGTAAGAAGATGAATTTGCATCGTAATATCCATCCCGGCAGATATGAAATCGAAAAGAACCAATCAACCATTGAGTTTATCCGTCGATTGCGAAGTGGCGAGCAAAACCCCATTTTGGTTACTATTCCTGAAATTAAGTCCATTCGAGAGGCCATTGTTTTTGCTAGTCGGACCTTACAGATGGATTCGCTTACCATTGAAGGCTATTTGAATCAAGATGATACCTGGAAAGATAAGCCTCACTGGATTTTGCCCAACACTTACGAAATGTATTGGAATGTATCACCTGAAAAGTATATGCAGCGGTTGTATAAAGAAGGAAAAGCCTTTTGGAATCACCCCTCTCAGACTCGAAAATTAGAAAAATTGAACTTATCGCCATTTGATGCCTATATTCTTGCATCTATAGTAAATCGAGAGACCAACCACTTTTTGGAGATGGATACCATTGCTGGTGTTTATTATAATCGATTACAAATTAATATGCCCCTTCAGGCAGACCCTACGATTCAATATCTTCTCCCTCCGGGAGTAAAGCGGGTTCTATATAAAGACCTGGAAATTGATTCTCCTTTTAATACTTATAAATATACGGGCTTACCTCCAGCTCCCATCGGTCTGGCAAGTATGAAAAGTATCCAATCTGTATTAAATTTAGAGCAGCACGATTATCTATATTTTTGTGCTAATCCGGATCGGCCTGGAACGCATTCCTTTGCCAGGACCTATAACCAACATCTTGAAAATGCGCGGAAATACCACAGGTCACTCAATTAGTTATGGAAGTCCTTGAAAAAGTCAAAACATTCATCCATCATAACACGCCATTAACGACGGTGGATCCGGTTTTAGTAGCCATCAGTGGTGGACCGGATTCACATGTTCTGCTGGATATATTGATCCGGCTTGGGTTCAAAAAAATAAGTGCTGCCCATGTCAATTATCATATGCGGGACGAGGCTTCTGACTTAGATGAGAAATGTGCAAAGGCATTTGTTGAAGGGTTTGGCCTTCCCTTTTATAAGAAAGATATTAGAATATCTGCTACCAGTGGAAACTTCCAGAGTTTAGCCCGCAAACTACGTTATGATTGGTTTGCTAAAATCATGAAGGAAAAGGGCATTTCCTATTTATTAACTGCGCATCATCTCGACGATCAAATTGAGACTGTAGTCATGCGCTTTTTTAGTGGAACCCGAGGCCGAGGTCTTAGGGGAATAGACGTTATAGCCGGGCAAACCATTCGTCCTCTTTTATGTCTTGAAAAGGATGCCATCCTCGATTACGCGAATCGCCAGGCTATCCCCTTTCGTGAAGATCAAAGCAATAATGAAGCAAGTTATTTGCGCAATTTTTTCCGGAATCAGATACTACCTCAAATTGAAAACAAAATTCCGAATCTCACAAAGAGGATAGAGACCACGCGTAAGAATCTTTTGCGCGAACATAAACTGCTAAGTTATCTTTGTCTGGAGCAGATATCTTCAAAAGGTTTTTGGCAAGGACAGGCCCTGGTTATTCCGACATCAGCATTTTTGAACCCAGAGGTTTTACATCACTTTTTATGCTTCCAATTTCAATTGAATAAAAACGAGGCTTTGCAAATCACTGCCTCTCGTAAAAATCAGTTGTGCCACTTTCAGCCCTTTCGGATAGCGTTGTTCAAAGATCAAATTTGGGTCGATAAGAAAATGGAAAAATCTGAGGTATTTAAAACTTTACCACAAGATTATCCGAGTCACATTTTATTACCCAACGGAAATTTAAGTCAGGAATTAACCTCGAGTTTTGAAATATCAAAACACCCCCATATAGAGTTCATTCCCCGACATTTTCTAAAGGCTGGCTTGTACATTCGAAGCTGGAAAAAGGGTGACAAAATTGAAATCGAAGGAGGAAATCATAAAAAGGTTTCTGACTTACTAAATGAACATCAGCTTTCACCGATAGAGAAAGAAAAAGTGTGTTGTCTTTTGTATAAAGATACTATCCTTTGGGTTATTGGGATTCGGCTGAGCAGGGCTGCTTTCTCAAATCCCTCAGACAGTGAGTTTATCCAATTTAAGTTTGACAAAGAGATCCGGAAGAAAGTTAATTCAGATGAAATTAAGACCTTTTTTCGTTTACCTTAGGGCATGAATCCCTCATTTTTCTCGAGGATTTCCAAATAAGTCCCTTTTCGAAGCTTCTTTCCGCTTTTTGGGATTTCGAATCACCCGGTCTTTATCATCACTGAATAAGCGATCATGGTAAATCCATTTTTCTTCTTCCCAATCATAAAATATGTAGGTGCCATCCGGTACTTGAACCATAACGGAACCTTTCTGATCATAAGGTACCGCTCTGAGGTGGTCCACAACAATGCGTTTGGCCTCGGGATGCAGTTTAGGTTGGAATTGAGCTCCACGTGCCACTTCAAATATCTTTCGAACTGATAATGTACTGTCTTTGTTCTGCCATAAAGCATGACCAAACCTAATTCTCGAGTCCCTTACATCAATCACCTCCAAAAGGTGTAACATTCGATAGGGATCAATGGGATTCCGTCCATAGACGAGGAAGAGTGAATCTCGATCCGGAACGGAATACATTTCTGTATACACAGCTCCGAGCCATCTATGAGGTGGAAAAATACTGGTCTCATTGGAACGTTCAAACTCAGACTTATCTGAAAGTATTTGTAACTCTGCTCCTCCTTTTTTTTGAAAAACGCCCCGAATTTGAATAGCGCCTTCAGATTTCGAATTTACCTTTGGCACATACCAGCTTACAATTCGAAATGAACTATCCGGTGCATATAAAACCGGTGCTCCTTTCCAACTGCGTACAATAGCAAAAGTAGAATCAGCCTTCAGTTGCTGGAGTAACAAGTTTTCAAACTTCACGGCAGCATCATATCTATGGTTACGCTCTTGCGCTGACACCATGACATCCGCATAAAAGTCTATATCGTGTTGCGCAAGAATTGACCCTGCCTGTACGGAAAGAAATAAAATGAACAGAAATATAAGGCGATTAATCAAATGGAAATGTTTTAGAATCCAGAGGAGAAAAGTTATCGTTTAGCTACTTGTTTTGCCAATTCAACGTAATTGGGCCGATCAGACGCATGTTCATGAATGAATTTATGAACCACTTCGCCCTGATCAATGAGAAAAACTCCTGGCATTTGCAAACCATCCCCAATAGGAGGACGAACACCATGTCCTTTGACTACGGCGGAGTTGAATCCGCTTATCCAGTTTTTAAACCCAAAAAGCTGATAGAAATCACCTTTGGTCAAACCAAAATCAGCATATAATCTCATTTCCGTATCTTTTACCCGCTCAATATCCAAAAGCTGATATTTATTCAGGTAGTGATCTGCCACATCGTCTGTATTCAAATGGATAAGAATTGGCAAAACGCCCTCATTTTGAATCTCCGATCGTTGTTTTGAAATATCAGATAAGGCCTGTCGACAGAAAGTGCAACCAAAATTTCGTAAAAAAACGAGCATAACGGGCTGACTGAACGAAACCTCCTTAATGTTCCGCCCCTCATTCGTAATTATATTGGGAAAAATATCAATGTCTGAAGTCGGATGGTGCTTAATCATATTTTAAGAACGTAAATAATTTTTATTTGGTTGCTTTTCTTTGATTTTTTTTCAAATCTCTCTCTGTACTTTAATTTATAGACTCAAAGATGGTTACAATACTAACTGTAAAAACAAAAATACCCATAAAATCATATAAATGAGTTCCATATGTAAAGAGTTATACAGGACCAAGTCAATTTAGTACTTGTTTCACTGCATAATTGACTATCTTTAGCCACCATAAAAATCAGAAACTATGACCTTATACAGTATTGCCGTTCATGCGCATTCAGGACTTCGGTGGATATTACTTGTCGTTCTTGTTATCGCGATTCTAACCGCATTAAAACGATGGCTATCGCGTTCACCTTACCAAACAAGTGACAAAAAATGGTTTCTTTTATCATTGATTTTTAGTCATTTGCAGTTAGTAATAGGTCTATATCTTTACTTTGTGAGCCCTCGAGTGGTATTCAATGAGTCCACCATGGGCGACTCTGATCTTCGTTTTTATGCAGTGGAACACATCAGTGTCATGATCATTGCCATCATTCTTGTCACTTTGGGCTACAGAATAGCAAAATCATCTAAGACTGAGTATACAAAATACAAGCGAATTTTCTGGTATTTCTTTATTGCACTGGTTCTTATGCTTTCACGCATTCCATGGCCCGGAATGGTAGAGGGAGCGGGTTGGTTCTAGAATCATGCTTACTGCTAACAATAAAAAATAGTTCAAGCACTATGACCCATCCGCACCTAAATTGTAGGCAATATTTGCCCTACCTATTTGGGTTTTGCATCCTTTTTATTGGGAACCTTATCGAGGCACAAGAGGTGGAACAGAATGAGCAGGGTGAGCGAATCATACGATTTGAAGACGGAAGTTGGAGATATTATGAACCGGCAGACTCCATTTATTTAGCGCCGTCTGAACTTCAACTTCTAAATCGAAGGATAGCTAAATCAGAGAAACACATAAACAGCTTACAAAAGCAGGTAGAGAATATTCAAACTCGGAAATTCAATCTACAAAAGGCGCAAAAAAATAATTCATACAACAGGGATATTTTACAAATAAAAATCGACAGTCTTTATCAAGCTGAAAAGGAACTTCGATCGATCCTTCAGAGCCTGGAGTTTGAATTGGAGGAAATGATTCTTAGAAAATCGGCAATGGATCGACCGTCCCAAAATTCAAATGCTGCTTCAGATAAGATAAAACCGAATACGAAAAAAAGGAAGCGTTCATTATACGCCATTCCACATTACAGTAAAGGAGAGTCTGTTCCGTGTGAACTTAGTAAAAATTCAGTTCCCGGTAACAGCGGACAACGGTGGTCCACTAGACCACAAAGATGGTTTCACTTTACACCTCAATTACTGGAACACAAATATTCGGACAACCCATACTTATCTGGCTTTGCTTCCATTTTACATGATGGAATGCTATATTACCTACAATTGAAAATCGAAATTCAGGATACGGAATCCCCACAAAATTACGGCTGGATAGATAACAATAGCCCTCTATTTCTGCTTACGATGCATGGAGAAACGATACAGCTCCGATCACAACAGGAAGCGATTGGTCAAATAGATGGCCAGGCAGGTCTGACCCGATACACCGTTTTATATGCCATCACTCCAGACCAAATGGATCTTTTGAGAAATCAGGAAATAAGTAAAATCCGTCTGGTTTGGAGCTCAGGATACGAAGACTACGACATTTTCAAAATCCGATTTATTCAAAAACAGATTCAGTGTCTGGAATCAAATTTAAAATAAGATGTTAGGATTAAAACTACCGACAGACCCCCGTTGGGCCAACCTGGCTGAGAAAACCTTAGAAGAGATATTAACAGATCATGCTTATTGTGAGCAAAAGGCTGCAACATCTTGTGTTACACTTATTCAGCTGTTTCCCGATAAGCATCTGCTTGTAGAAAAGCTTGCCCCTATCGTAACGGAAGAATGGGGACATTTCAGACAAGTGCTACAAGAACTAAAAAAGCGAAATTTATCATTAGGATGGCAACGAAAAGATGAATATGTAAATGCCTTATTTAAGTTTCAAAGAAAAGGAGGAAGCCGAGATGATCGCCTCATCGAAAAGCTACTCATTTGTGCACTTATCGAAGCCCGATCTTGTGAACGATTTCGGTTGTTATCTCTCAATATGGAAAATGAGGAGATGCGCGAATTTTATCATAAGTTTATGGTAGCAGAGGCCGGCCATTATCGTTTATTCATCGATTTGGCTTACCACTACGGTGATAAAGAAAAGGTGAAGACCCGGTGGCAAGAATACCTGGACTTTGAAAAAGAGTTAATGAATGAACTCGAACTTCGCGGCGATCGAATGCATTAATCGAACACCTACATAACTTAGGATATATGACAGAACCTACGCAAATCATTACCCCAGGAAATTTTAACCCGGACGACCATTGGTACGATAAGGCGCTCAACGCGACTATACATCCCATGGTCAATTTCTTTCTAAATCTCAGCCAAAAGAGAATAGTTCAACGCTATTGCCACTTAAATCCCCAGGTCAAATACGATGTGTTGCATAAAGTTCTAAGCTCTTCTGCAAACTACTTCAAATGGTCAGGGGCTGACTTGATTAATGTGACGACCGCTGAAGGTAAGCGCCAAATGGTCGTAATTGAAAACAACTCCTGCCCTTCCGGTCAAAAATCGATGCCCCTATTGGATGATAATATGGAAATGGGTGGGTATAAACTGCTTATTGACCGCACTTTTTTGCCTGAAGTTAATAGCAGAAAGCGGCGCTTACCTAAAGGCCGCCTTGCTGTGCTTTACGACAAGAATCCAATGGAAGCCACTGCTTATGCCCACGTCATATCAGAATCAACTGGCGAAGAGGTTCTGTTATCCACCTTTTACAATGAGGAACAACAGGAGCAAGTCCAATTTAAGGATGGCGTTTTACATATTCGCGAAGGGGAAAGCTGGCACCCCATTCGAGCCTGTTTTCGGTATGTGACTCAAAAACCCTGGAATCGTCTCCCCCTTCACACCAAAACGTATATTTTCAACCCTACGATTGCCTGCATAGCCGGAGGGCGAAATAAAATGATCGCGGCCAAAGCCTATGATTACTACAATGCCAGTTTGCAGGAGCACAATCTCAAGATTCAAACCCCCGAGACGATTTGGGATGTCCACGCGAGGGAAATCCCACTAATCGTCCGTCGAATGGGTGGGCAGGCTGTCATTAAAATCCCGTACAGCAATGCCGGACAAGGTGTGTTTACCATAGTCAGTGAAAAAGAAATGCAGGACTTTCTCAAATTATCGGAGTCCTTCAATTACGAACGATATATCGTCCAAAGTCTGATCGGAAACTACAATTGGAGCTCCCAAAGTACAGAAGGACGTTTCTTTCACGTGGGTATGATTCCCGATAGTAAAGGACATACTTACGTAGCTGACCTTCGAATGATGGTCTCCTCGACGCCTTCTGGAATACGGCCAATCTGCGTTTACGCCCGAAAAGCTGCCCAACCTCTTAAAGATGAAATTACGGAGAGTGCCGATTCCTGGGCTATGCTCGGCACTAATCTATCCATCAAAAAAGGAGAAAATCAATGGGGAAGTGATACCTCGCGACTCATGCTCACAGATAGACGCGACTTTAATAAGCTCGGACTCTCCCTCGATGACCTTATTGAAGCCTACATTCAAACCGTTTTGTCCACATTGGGTATTGATCAAATGTGTCAAACGTTATATAATACAAAAGGCAAATTTCGAAAACGCCTTTTTCGATCACTCAATGATGACAATTCTCTTATAGACGAACTACTCATGTAATGGACAATGTATCACTTCTCATTCTTACTGATCACCGAACCCATAGTGAACATAACAGTTTTTACGGGCTTTTTCGAGCATTTTACAGGCACCCAAAACTCAATAATGTAACTGTAGCCTCACGGCAATATGCTAAAAATGCTCCCTTTTTTAAAGGGGAAATGCAGGCACCTCTGTACGGATTTTCACCCGCGCCTCTACCCTTCTCAGATTGGAAATGGCCACCTCACAAAAAACTGCAGGTTCTGTCGGTGGACTCCTTCGATATTGTGTTTTTACGTCTTCCAGAACCCAGCCCGGATGTGTTCTTCACTCAATTGGAAAGTTCATTTCCGAACGTGCTATTTATAAACCGTCCCTCCGGCATCCTCAAAACGGGATCGAAAGCCTATCTTACCCATTTCCCAAATTTATGCCCGCCCTTGCGATTATTACATTCACCGAAAGAAGCTCTTGATCTGAGTCAGGAAATGGATATCGTGCTAAAACCTTTGCGTAATTATGGAGGGAAAGGGATTCTTAAAATAGAAAAGAACCAACTTTTTTTGGGTAATCAAAAGTACGATGTATCAGAAATCGACCAATTTTGGGACAGCCGGGGATCCATGCTGGCTATGAAATATTTGCCATTCCTGAAAGCCGGAGATAAGCGGACAGTTGTAGCCAACGGTCAAATTCAGTTTTCTACCGTACGATATCCACCAGCAGATTCCTGGATTTGTAATGTCGCTCAGGGAGGAAGGTCTGAAATGTCAGCACCTAGCCCGGAAGAAACAGATATGGCCACACAACTCGCGGAAAAACTATTGCCCGAAGGCATTGTTCTTTTCGGATTTGACACTTTAGCTGATGAGAAAGGCACTCGTAAACTCAGTGAAATTAATGTCCAGAGCATTGGCGGCATCATACCCGCAGAGCTCGAATCGGGAAAACCTATATCTGATGATATTGTTTCACAGCTTTTAAACTATGCATCCGAGCAATTATCCTAACAAAAACATCAAATGATAAAAACCATATCTTCACTGGAAATTCTTCAGGATCTGGAACCCGGACTCCATAAATTCTGGTGCGAAATCATCAGTAATCCTCTATCGCAGCCCATCAAAATTCCGGTCATGATTGCCAAGGGGAAACAGGAAGGAAAGACCATGGGTATAACAGCGGCGATTCACGGCAATGAGGTCAATGGCGTTCCTATCCTCCAAAAATTGTTCAAAAATCTGGATCCCGAGAACGTTCAGGGTGCTATCGTGGGTATTCCGGTGGCCAATATTCCTTCTTTCGAGAGAAAAAAGAGGCGATTTGTAGATGGTCGTGACCTCAACCACCACTTCCCGGGCAAACCCGATGGCCACAACAGCTCCGTTTATGCCTATAACCTTTTCCAAAGGTGCATTACGTATTTTGATTACCTCGTCGACTTACACACCGCCAGTTTTGGACGCATTAACTCCTACTACATTCGCGCCGACTTATCTGATCCGATAACTAAGCGCATGGCCCTTCTACAAAATGCGCAAATCATAGTGCATAACCCCCCTAACGACAGCACTTTACGAGGCGCTGCCAGTCAGGAAAAAATACATGCCATCACCCTCGAAGTGGGGAACCCGAACATCTTCCAAAAAGGGATCATTCGCTCCGGGCTGACTGGATTATACAACGTTTTGCATGAATTTGGGTTGTATCCCGATGAAATCGACCAGCCCGAAAACGACGCTGTCCTCTGCAGAGACTCCTACTGGCTGTACACTCAGGAAGGTGGCGTATTAGAAGTGCTCCCGGATCTCGCTCAACACATCCAAAAAGGGGAAGTCGTAGCCATCGTAAGAGACATTTTTGGCGATATCGTCAAGCGCTATAGTGCTCCGGAGGACGGTATTGTGATAGGCAAAAGTATTTCCCCGGTCAATATTTCCGGCGGTCGCATTCTCCACCTCGGTCGAAAATACCAGTAAGACTTATTTTAATGTTTTGGGGGTTCCCCTCGAGGCGCCAGCGGCGCTCGAGGGGCGGGCTATGCGGTGCTTCGCAGGCTCGGCCCTACGGGCGTGCGGCAAATAGCCGCACCACCTCCTATCCCTAACCCGAAGCGTGTGGTCAATTCCTGAACCATGTAACCAACCACCATTCTGCACAATATTACAAATAGCGATATGCGCCAGCGATGCGCAGCAGGCTCAGCGCTACGAAGCGCTGAGAGACCGAATGCAATGAGGGCCGAGTGAATCCGCGAAAGAACGCCGAAGTGCGGTCTGAAGCGGAGTATGAACGAGCTGCGTAGCGTAGCGGCCGACGGGCCACAGGTCCGTCGGCGGCGCCCAACTAAAAAAATAAACCTAGGTATTTAAATTCTGAGCATAAGATATGAAAAAGTCCAGGGACCCCGGATTTTGCATCGCGTCCTTACTCGCCACTTCATCCACAGACATGCCCATTAGTATTTTTTTGACTGGAGTCTCCATTTTTTTGCCACTAATGGTTCGAGGTATATCCTCTACCTCTATCATCGCATCGGGAACATGGCGGGGCGAATACGTGCTGCGCAGATTCCGTTTTATTTCATTTTTCAACTCATCGGTGAGCTTCTCCCCTTCCTGCATCTGCAAAAACAGCGGCATGAAATGATCTCCATTGGATTGCTCGATATTAACTATGAGCGCGGAATTGACCTCAGGCATCTGCTCAACGGCTCGATAAATTTCTGCGGTGCCAATCCGGACGCCCTGCCGATTGAGGGTAGCATCGGAACGGCCCAATATGACAATGGTCCGCCGCTGCGTGATATACACCCAATCCCCATGTCGCCATAAGCCGGGATAGGTTTCAAAATAACTCTCCTTGTACCGCTTTTTTTCCTGATCTCCCCAAAAATAAATCGGCATGCTGGGCATAGGCTGTTCAATGACCATTTCGCCCACTTCTTGAGTCACGCGTTCGCCCGCATCATTGTAAGCAAATAGAGCGGAGCCGAGGGCGGGACGCTGAATCTCGCCCTGATATACGGGTAGTAAAGGGACCCCTCCCAGGAAGGCCGTGCACACATCGGTGCCTCCGCTCATGGAACACAACCAGACTTTATTATGAATATTTTGGTAGACCCAGTCAAAACCTTCGGGAGGAAGCGGTGACCCCGTCGAGCCCATCGATCGAATAGAGCTCAAGTCGTAGTCTTGATTCGGGTGAATATCGGATTTCATACAGGCGACAATAAAGGGTGCGCTCGTTCCGAAATGATTCATCTTGGCTTCCTGAGCGTAAAACCACATGGCCTCAATATTGGGATACCCGGCAGATCCATCATAAAGAACCATGGTGGCTCCCATAAGTAAGGAAGCCTGGGTGAAATTCCACATCATCCATCCCGTGGTCGAAAACCAGAAAAAGCGTTCCCCGGGATGCACATCATTATGCAAGGCCATATATTTGAGATGCTCTAAAAGGACCCCTCCGTGACTATGCGTAATGGCTTTTGGTTTTCCCGTAGTACCGGAAGAGTAGAGTACCCAAATCGGATGATCAAAGGGCACAGCTTCAAATATCAGTTCAGGCGCCTCTTGGTGAACAATATCATCATATGGGGTCAGAGGAGCCTGAGTACCGGATATAGTGGAATCGATTAAATGGATGCCTATGACTTGTTCGATGGATGAAATTGAGTTGGCGATATCGCTTACCACCTGCGATTTATCATACTTTTTACCGCCATAGCTATAGCCATTTACAGCGAGAAGTACTTTGGGCTCGATCTGTTCGAATCGCTCCCGAACGCTATCCGCTCCAAAATCGGGCGAACAACTGGACCACACTGCCCCTATCGAAATCGTAGCCAGAAATCCGACAGTGGCTTCGGGCGTATTGGTGATGAAAGAGGCTACGCGATCTCCCTTTGAGACCCCCTTTTCTTTTAGGAATGATGCCAGGGCAGCGACTTGACTGCGCAATTCCTTCCAGCTCATTTCGGTTTGAGGGCGCAACTCTGTTTTGTAGATGATGGCGGGTCGATGCGGGTCAGCTTTCCGAAAAATATGTTCGGCATAGTTTAGGGTCGCTCCGGGAAACCAATTTTGGTGGGGCATTCCGCTCTTTCGCTGCAGTACCTCGGTCGGTTTATCGTGAAAAATGACCTCAAAATATTCGGATATGGTTTTCCAAAAGATTTGAGTCTCAGAGATAGACCATTCCCAGAGGCTATCGTAATCTGAAAAATGAAGATTATATTCCGATTGGAGCCATTGCATGTATTGGTGCAGATGGCTATTGTCAATATCTTGTTGGCTTGGCTTCCACAGGAGTTTGGGATTTTCGGAAATCATAATGTATACAGTTTGGTATGGAAGCAGGAAGGTAAGAAAATATAGCTGAGTTGAGAAATGGAAAATATTTAGCCATGAGGGCAGAGATTAGTGGTTCGCAGATTAGGCTTGTGGACGGTAAACCTGGAATTCCTGAGTCGATAAACGTTGTGCGAGGAGCAGATCCCGCGGTGTAGCGCATCTCAACTTGGTTCATTCGGAGCTTCGTCGGGCAAAGGATGAGGGCGACTTTAGTTGGTTTGGGGATAGAGTCTAGGTAAGGGGACGGCATGCGAGGAACAAATCTCGCTAAAGGGTAGACATCTCCGAAGCTGGACTCCTATCTGTTAGGACCTGACCTCAATTTCTCCGTTCAGGGACCCTACAGGCCCAAAAACCGAAGAGCAAATGCCTAAGGTTTTGCGCTGGTGATAGAATTACAGTATATTGCATCTGAAAACAACACAACTTATGAAATACACTATTTTATGTGCCCTGCTTACGCTGGGCTTGGGATTTGGCCAATTGAATGCACAGATGCAGGGGAAAAAGGGTCCTCGTTCTTTTGTTGACATGCTCGCACTGTATGCAGTAGACAATAACATGGCAGACCCTGGAGAATCTCTGGGAGCTGGAATTGCTGTTGGCTACGGATTAGGAACCCACCACCTCATGCTTCGAGGGATTGTAGGTTTTGAGACAACGACCAATGTTCAGGTACCGGATGTGGCCAAAAACTTATATTACAACCCTTTTGTAGCGATAGAAACCGGAGGCGGATTATGGCGATCTAATGGTAATCAGTGCGGTGCGAAAAAGCAATATGCATTTACACTTTTACCCAAAGTGGGCGCTCGCTACAATTTCGGAACTCGAGAGGGGGATATTGAGCAAGAGGTGACTCCGATAGAAAGCGACCTTGATTTTTATGGAGCGCTGGAGTTGGGGTACTTCTTTTTGGATGATTATTTCAAGAATAGCGAATTGTACATCGAAGGCGGTTACTTTTTTCAGGGAGAGGCCTTGTATGTCAGATTCGGGTTTCGAACCTTTTTGAATACAAAAGCCATAAGGCGATAATGGAATTTTAGCGCCATTTCAGTTGGCGTAAAATATTATCCTTGTCCATAATTTCAATGTTTAAAGGATCAGAGGCTAACTTCAGTTGAGGTTGGCCTTTTTTCGTTTTGACATGGAGAGAAAATAACGGGCTCCCTGGCGCCAAATTCACCCCATTTAGGGATAAGTCCACCCACAAAAAACGCATATATCCTTCTGAGGCCGTATTTGTATTGACATTATTTTTATTGAGCTCGGGCAAATTGATCGGAACAAATTTCAAAAAATCCGTCTGATTTTCATCCCATTTGATCGTAAATTGTAAACTCAGAATGTCATCGAAATGGCCAGCGACAAGCGCACATTCGTATTCATTCTCCATGCCGGGAATGCCCTCGCATTCCCAATGCAGTTCTACAGGCTTTTTCTGAGCAAAAGCGCTTCCAACTGCGAACAAAAATATACTTGCTAATAAAATAATGTGTTTCATAGGTTTCGATTTCTGATTACAAATGTAAGCAAATCCCACGGTGGCTCGATAGCCGGATTTTTTTTATATTTACCTATATGCAACGGATGAGATGTGCTGCGATATTATATTTAATGGCTTTGGGATTCATTTTTTCTCATAGTGCTCAGGCTCAATCCTGTTCTGTTCCAGTCATCTTCACCTCTCAGTCTACTTCGGATTCCAGTGTACATTTATTTTGGCTCAGTTTCGATGATCCCGAAGTGGGATTTGAAATCACCGTGGTTCCCGATGGACAGGGTCCAAACAATGGTAACGTCATCTCCCTCCTTCCCGGTGAACGATCAACTACCGTCGACCAGCTGCTTCCCAATCAGAGATATCGGGCTTTTATTCGAAGTCTATGCCTGTCAGATACCAGTCAATGGGTCAATCATCTTTTTTTAACAGATATTCAAAATCAGTACAATTGTCTGACGGACCGACCCATTCCAGATAATGGCTGTGGATCCCAATTTTTAGAAGTATCGATTCACGTGCCCCCTTCCGATTCCGGCCAATTAGGTATCGATGTCAAATTGTCAGCTGTTAATTTGATCATAGAACATCCATATCCGGCCGATTTGCGCATGGAATTGGTGAACCCCCGGGGCGAGTCAGTAGTTCTTGTCGAACATCATGGAACTCTTTTTAATCATTTTGGATTGCCCGGGGATTCCAGTTGCACGCAACGAACCGTTTTTAGCTCTGAGGCATGTACTTCAATCTATCAGTCATCTCCACCTTTTATCGGAACCTATCAACCTGATATGCCTTTCGATGTATTGAACGATGGAGGAAGTCCTGTTGGTGAATGGAAACTCCGAATTTGTGATCGGGCTTCTGATGATGTGGGGCGATTGGAACATGTGTCATTAGAATTTGACTACAGCAGCTGTCCGAGCCCGCCCGTGCCACTGGTAATTCAACAGCCAGATGATCAGCTCCAACTTTTTCAACTTCCAACGGGTGCCGACAGTTGTATATTGGGGTACCACAAGGGAAGTGGAGCGCCGCTCAATCCCAGAGATACCCAATTTCAGTGGAGTGTTTTGTCGGCATTAGATAGCGTACATTTGATTTCGGGCCTTGATTATCAAACTAGTTACGAATATTATACTTATGTATATTGTGATGGGGAATGGATTGGGCCATCTTGTCCGGGCGAGTTCACCACCTTTTGCCAATCAATATCGACCTATGAAAATTGGAAATCCTCAGAAACTTGCTCAGCACAATGCGGGACAGCATGCACCCTAAATTCAAGCTATTGGAGAATCCCTGAGGCTTCTGCGCCCTGGTCCATCCGTCGTAATCAAGGACCGTATAGCTTTACAGGCCCGCAGGGGTCTCCATTTCCCGCTTCACAAAGTCCTTATTTAATTAGCTCCGGACAGATCCTCGACTGTGATGATTCCGTACATCAATTGCGGTCAGTGTGCTTTGAAAAGACAGATTTAAGCTGTGGGCTAGGGTTTTATTACCACATGTTCGGCGCACAAGTAGGGACTCTAAGCTTATTGGTGTCAGAAGATGAATGGGTAACCGCAGACACACTCTTTATTAAAAGAGGGGCTCAATCGGAAGATTGGCTTTATGAAACAATCGAATTGGATCTTTTACCAGATGGTCTGTTTCAGTTGGAGTTCCAGGTAAGTTCGCCCCTCGGTCCTTTTAGTGAAATTGCTATTGGCGATATCCTATTATCTGGTTTACAAGCGGTTCCATTAAATGACCAACTCACTTATTTAGATCAGGATCAAGATGATTATGGAAATTCTGATATAGCCATTTTTTATTGTGGTGATATTTTGCCCGACAGTTTATCCCTCACGGGAGGCGATTGCAACGATCTGGACCCCGCCATTAATCCCGGGGCAAACGATATTCTTTGTAGTGGCAGGGACGAAAATTGCGATGGAGAAGAAAATATTGCTATGGCTAATCCACTGCGCATTTCTGAGGTCAACTCTATACCTTCTTCCTGTCCTAATGAGGCCGATGGACAGATTGAGATCTCCATTGAAGGAGGGCGTTCGCCCTATGATATCCAGTGGAATACGGGTGATCGTAGTCTTGTGATTGATAGTCTGCAAGCCGGATTATACTCAGTAACTGTAAGTGACTCGATGGCTTGTCAAACCACTGAATTAGAGATCCAACTTGCTTCAACCCATGAAGTGAATTTCTCTTTTTCCATAATAAGCCAACCTGATTGTTTTCATCCCGAAGGAGGTGCTGTTGAAGTCTTTTTATCCGGAGGGAGTCCTCCCTATGACATCGAGTGGTCAAATGGCATTCAAGACCGGATTAATGATTCCCTTTCGGCCGGACGATTCAACGTTACGGTAACTGATGCGAATGGCTGCGTGTTTACAAGTGAAGATCAGACTTTATCTGCAGCGAATGCATATGGAGTTTCTATTCAAAAACTAAAGGCGATCTCTTGCCCTGAGGGAAGTAATGGAGAGTTACTGGCGCAAGCTCAAGGAGCAATCCCTCCCCTTTCTTTTCTTTGGAATACCGGTGACACCACTCGAAATCTGGAACAAGTGGGCAGTGGTTGGTATCAAGTATTCGTTACCGACAGCGCTGGCTGCCAAGTTGCTTCCGATTCCTTATTTGTCGCTACGCCCCCTCCTATTTCTTTGACAGAAACTATAATTCGGCCTCAACGGTGTGTCGATAATAAGGACGGTAAAATTCAAATACGGGCAGAGGGCGGAAATCCACCCTACTCATACGAATGGCTCAGTCCGGAAGGTGAAAGATATACAAGTAAGGATTTATATAATGTGGGGCCGGGCAGGTATTCCCTAACCATAACTGATAATAAGGGGTGTTCATTTTCTCCTGCACCCATTGAGGTAGACTCTGCGCTCGGCTTTCAACTTATAGATGTCATTACTGATGCCAGTTCTTGTCCCTTATCCCCTGATGGACAAATCGACATTGCAATTGAGGGTGGGCTACAGCCACTTGCCATCAATTGGTCTGACGGTGGTATCGACGGCTTAAGTCGCACTGATTTACGTCCCGGTTTTTATCGGCTCACCATTACGAACCAACTCGAATGCAAACGCAGTTTAGGGCCCTTTGAAATACCCGCTGGTCAGGAAGACCTTGAAGTAGAATTGTCTGCTATTGATACTTTGTACTGCCAATCGGGAGAGGGTATTGACATTGAAGGTTCTCTAAGTCAAGGTCAGGCTCCACTGGAGTATCACTGGAGTTCGGGTCGGCAGGTGGTGCGAACAGAATTAGCGGATAGTCTCTCCATCATGAGTCCTGGCAGTTACACTTTAACCGTCACTGATAGTTATGGCTGCGTTGGTGAGGCCGGGCCCATTCAAATTATTGGACGCTCACCCATAGAGCTGGACAGTATTGATATGCGCATTCCAGACTGTCCAGAGTATAAAAACGGATCAATAGAGGTATTTGCCCGTACATCAGCATATCCCCTACGTTACAATTGGTCGAATGGAAGCCGGCAAGCGCGGCTTCAGAATTTATCTGCTGGATCCTATGGATTAACCATAGAGGACGATACAGGTTGTTTACCCTTTGAAGGGGAAATTGATTTATCGGGACCACCTCCTTTTCAAGTCCAAATCGACACTTTCTATCAAAATGACCAGGTCTGTTTTGAGTATCAAATCACAGGTGGCTTCCCTCCGTATAATAGATTTTGGAATGGCACTTTTAATAATCGAAACCCCATCTGCTTTGACCGTGACCAATCTCAAATTTTATTGGAAGTCGAGGATGTCCAAAGTTGTGGTCCATCTTTACTCGTATGGGACCTATCTACCTCAACAGATATTACGCTGTCTAAGGAGTGGGGTGTCAAGGTATTTCCTAATCCCGCAAACGAAATCTTATACATTCAAAGCTCCAGTTCTTCGCCTATATCCTTTGAAGTTTTTCATATTTCTGGTCAAAAGTGGGATGAAGGGACATTACTATCGCCGTCCTTTAGGTATCAAATGGGGCGATACCCACCGGGTGTATACGTTTTTCGTTTTGAAAACATCAGAGGCGAAATCGAGTATCATGAGGTCATAAAACAATAAAAAAGTGGAGCTCAAATATAAAGAACGATTGAGTCAGGCAAGGAATGCTCTAAAAGATGATCTACCATTAAATGATGCACAGTGGGAACGATTTGCGAAAGGAATAGTTTTTCGAAATTATGATAAAGGCGATCTTATCATCAGGGAGGGAGAAGTCGAATCATATCTATCCATTGTGCTAGAAGGCATGACCCGCCATTATGTGATTAATCGACGGGGTGATGATATCAGTTTTGAATTTTCCTTTCCTTTAGAATTTAATAGCTCTTATTCTTCTTTTCTCAGTCGAAATCCGTCACGATTTTTCATTGAAGCTTTAGAACCCACTGTACTTGCCTCCATGCCACACTCCTATTTAATGGAATTGTATCGTAAATATCCCGAACGAAGCATGGCGAGTAAATCTGCCATAGAGAATTATTATATATGGCGTGAAGAACGCGAAATATCTCTTCTAACTGAAACCGCTATTGAGCGATATACAAACCTTGTCAAGAGAAGTCCAGAGTATTTAGAAAATGTGCCCTTAAAATATCTTGCATCTTATTTAAATATACGACCGGAATCCCTCAGTCGAATTCGAAAAGAATGGAGAACGAAGCAGCGAGAGAATGGAAATTAACATAGGTCAAGTCAAATCCATTTAAGGCCCAATATATTTGTGGAGACAAAATATTTGAAAGATTAACCTTTTTGTTATGCTTATGATCCACCGCCTATTCATTCTCTTATCCTTCCTTTTTCTACCTATGGTTACTTTATGGTCGCAGGATTTACTAGTTGAAAAAAATGAACGAGATCGATATGCCTTCGCCCAGGGCTATGTCGGCTTGACTACCCAGTATCTGCCCGGTGGTGATTTTACCTTTCAAAATGGAGAAGTAAGTCAAATTAGTGATGCTATCCACCCCCGATTTGTTATAGGAGGGACTCATTTTTGGGGATTTGTAGATTTCTATGTGTCCTTAGGTTTAGGCTCAACAATACCTATATCTTCCCAAAGTATTTGGACAGATGAAAATATGAACACGGGCAATATGACGGGTATGAAATTGTATCCTTTTGCAATGAGAAAAAACCGAATTGACCCTTTTGTTGGAATAAATTGGTCATTTTTTGATTTTGAGGCTTCATCTGACGATTTTGAAGGGGCAAACATACTCAAACACCGCGTAGCCTATGAGTTGGGATTGAGCTATACAAGTTCGGGTGGAAATATTTTTGAGGTACAGGCTATGTATACCCCTCGAGCTGAGATGGACTACTTTACAAGTCGGACTGCCCGGGGTCGTTTAGAAAGCCAAGGAATTACAGCGAGTGTAAGTTACAAGCGAATGTTTGAATCCACAGCTGCAAATGAGGGGCACCCGATATCGCCAGAAAACCCACCCGGCAAATATGGCAATGCTTTTCATATCGGTATAGGCCCTTCTTCATCTCAAAGCCTCGTAGCTTCCAAATATCACCAGACTATAACGCCTTATATGAATCCGCTATTAGATTGGATGGTTTTTCCTGAGATTTCTGCCGGATATTACTTTTACAAACCCGATTTTGATGTCAGGTTGACTTATCGCCCTATGCGGTCAAAAGCAAGCGCACACGGCATTTTGCAAACCACCAACCGTCAATCCCTGGCCCTGGAAGTATACAAAAACCTGTTTGATTATCAAGGCTTCGTCCCTTTTATAGGAATAAGCCTGGCTGCAGAGTGGTACCGTTTTGAACAAAGCGGTTCATCAATAGAGACTATTGACTTAAGGCAAGAAAATTATGTGCCCGGCTTAGTTTTTGGATGGGATATTCGGCCTACGAAATATAATGATTGGCTGTTGCGAACCAATTTGCGTTTTTACCCAACCGCTAAAATGGATGTTCAGGGTCTGGAAATATCAATGAACCAATTGGAATTCAACTTCATCCAATTTGTTGCTTTTCCACAACGATGGTTTGAATAAATATCTTTTGATCAAAATATTAGTATAAATAAGGTTTCTTGTAACTCCGATCACAGGATATCCTTTTTTCGCAACCTATCTTTGTGGTATGAGTGAAAAGAATATACAAACGCCCATTCTTTATCAATGGAAACTATGGTTACTCGCGTCCTTAACTTTAGGATTAGCTCCATTTTCTCCAGAACCGCATATCTGGGGGAAGTTGAAGTGGGTCTGGGGAGGAGCAAAAGGGATGCAACTCATGGATTGGTGGGATTTAATCATGCACGGAACACCTTGGCTCCTTTTACTGTTAAGTTTGGGATTACATGTTATCAAACCTATAAAACGTGATTGAAAAGTATTTTGATATAGCCTATAATGCCTACGTGGGATATTCGAATTATTTGATCAATGAGATCTTGTATCTGCATTGGGGTAATTATTTTTACTGGCTTATCGGCGTTTCCTTACTGGCCTGGTTACTGGAAGTTTTCTTTCCCTGGCGTAAAAACCAGCCCTTACTCCGAAAAGATTTTTGGTTGGATGGGTTTTATATTTTATTCAACTACTTTCTTTTTTCTCTGATTCTTTACAACGCCCTGTCGCATGTCGCTGTAGAAGCTTTTAATGACTTTTTGAATGCTGTTTTTGGCATAACAAATCTCGTTGCCATTGAAATTGGGAGTTGGCCATATGCATTCCAATTGCTTTTACTTTTTATCGTGGCCGACTTTATTCAGTGGAATGTGCACCGTTTATTACACCGAGTGGATTGGCTTTGGAACTTTCACAAGGTCCATCACTCTGTAAAGCAAATGGGATTTGCGGCCCACATGCGGTTTCACTTTATGGAAACGATCGTCTATAAATCGATTCAATACCTGCCATTGGCCATGATCGGCTTCTCTATTGAGGACTTTTTTATCGTACATATGTTGACCTTGGCTATTGGGCATATCAATCACGCCAATGTAGGCATCGATTATGGTCCGCTAAAGTATCTATTGAATAATCCCAAAATGCATATTTGGCATCATGCCAAAGCCTTACCTGAAAGTCGGAGATACGGAGTCAACTTTGGTATTTCCCTAAGTATCTGGGACTACTTGTTCGGCACCCATTATATCCCCTATGAGGGCAAAGACATCGAACTTGGATATCCAGGCGATGAAAGCATGCCCGAATCCTTTGGAGGTCAGGTCATCGCCCCATTTCGAAAACAAGAGATGGACTAATAGTCTTGGAATACTGCAGGGCTTTTCGTAAGTTCAAGCATGAATTGGGCAAATCTACTCACAAGTTTAAATTTAGCATCAGGGACCCTGGCCATTTGTTTAGGCGACCCCTATTTGGGAAGTTTACTAATCATATTGGGAGCCATATTCGACCTCTTTGATGGATATGTAGCTCGTTTAACGAAAAAAGATGGTCCATTAGGCGAGCAATTGGACTCCCTTGCAGATGTAATTACTTTTGGCGTAGCACCCGGGGTGTTATATTATCATGCCCGGCCGGAAGAACTAGACCCTATTTTTGCAGCCATTGTAGTTATCTTTCTTGTAGCCGGCACAGCATGGCGCTTAGCCACATTTAATGTAATGCCTGCGTCGGCCGTTTTTCGAGGTCTCCCTTCACCAGCATCTGGTTTGTTTTTCGCCAGTTGGTTGATTAGTATTCAGTATCTGGAGTCCTGGTTTGTAGGCTTGCATGCCAATCCTGCTATTTATTTAGCCTTACCCTTAATTTTTGCCGCCTTGATGAATATTCGAGCTCCTTTTTTCTCCGCCAAAAATTTTAGTCGGAAAGGTCGAAAGGCTCTACCCTATCTTACGCTGATCATTTTGACAACCCTTTATATTGTCACACGCCCATTAGAAGCTGGGCCCTTAGCTATATTCACCTACATTTTACTTTCCGTTATCTTTTTCCCACGAAACCAGAATACAGATCCAAAATAATTTTACAAAATCCCGAACAGAAAATTAAACTCAGAATCAAGTTTTGAACTTGGATAGAAAGCTTTATCTTTGCGACGCTTTGGCCCCGTAGCTCAGCTGGATAGAGCAACTGACTTCTAATCAGTAGGTCTCAGGT
>CAZVFU010000018.1:0-32581 GCA_964626595.1 uncultured Saprospiraceae bacterium | reverse complement strand
AAGCCTCCTTCCCGCGCAAATCGCAAAAGAAAAGGGGTACGATCAGGTATTGTGGTTAGATGCCCACGAGTTTAAGTACATTCAGGAAGTAGGTACCATGAATATTTTCTTTGTGCTTAAGGATAAGGTGATCACCCCGGCGACTGAAGGAGCTATACTTAAAGGAATTACCCGCAAAACGATTATTGAAGTATTGAAAAATGAAGGGTATACCGTTGAAGAACGTAAGATTTCTATCGATGAAATCAAAACGGCTTATACCGATGGTGAACTAGTGGAAGTTTTTGGTAGTGGCACAGCAGCAGTCGTGGCCAATGTAAATAAGGTGGCCGATGGAGACTTTATCATGGAGTTTGATAAAAGCCACTGGGAATTATCAAACCGACTTAAAAAGTATATCAACGGACTTAGAAAGGGAACAATTGAAGATCCTTACGGATGGACCGTCCCCCTTTCTGAAGAAGTTCTGGCTTAATATTTCAACCATTTCTCTTCTTTTTCCTTTATCGATAAATACCTTTTTATGATTTATCGTTTTATTGTCATTTATCTCGCATGTACATTATCTATTTCCGTAATTTCGGCTCAATCCGGAGTGATTAAGGGAGAGGTGAGAGACGGGAACTCAAATGAGCCCATTCCATTTGCGACCGTTAAGGTTCTGGAACTGGGAACGGGGACCACCACAGATATTGATGGCATTTTTCAACTTGAAGGAATTCAGCCTGGAGTATATGATATTGAGGCTAGCTTTTTGGGATATTCCACAGAAGTGATTTATGAAGTTCAGGTCCAAAGTAGTCGCCCGGTAAGAGTGGATTTCAAGCTGTTCGAACAAGCTTCCGACCTGGATGAAGTGGTTGTCAAAGCTTCCGCATTTCGAGAGTCAGAAGAGAGTCCTCTTTCTCTGCGTACTATAGGTGTAACCGAAATCAAGCGTAGCCCGGGCGGAAACAGAGATATTTCCCGCGTCGTACAATCTCTTCCAGGCGTAGCTTCCACTTCTACTTTTCGGAACGACCTCATCATACGAGGAGGCGCACCGAATGAAAACCGATTTTTCCTGGATGATGTGGAGGTACCCAATATCAATCACTTTGCTACTCAAGGAGCTACCGGGGGACCTGCCGGCATTATCAATGTAGACTTTATTAGAGAGGTCGACTTCTACAGTGGCGCCTTTCCCGCTAATCGTGGAAATGCCTTGAGTTCAGTGCTTAATTTTAAACAAAAGGATGGTCGAGACGATCGTATCGGAGCTACGGCTACTTTAGGTGCTTCGGATGTAGGAATCAGCCTGGAAGGTCCTTTGGGCAAAAACACCACTTTTATTGCATCAGCCCGCCGTTCGTATTTGCAGTTTTTATTTAGCGTCCTCGGTCTTCCCTTCTTACCGACCTACAATGACTTTCAAACCAAAATTCGGTACCGGCCTGATAATAAAAACGAATTTTACTTCACAGGCATTGGCGCTATTGATAATTTTAGCTTAAATCTGGATGCGAATGAAACTGCAGATCAGCGCTTTATTTTAGATAATATCCCTGTAAATAAGCAATGGACATATACTAACGGGCTCGTGTATAAACGGTACCGGGATAATGGCTATTGGACTTTTGTTCTAAGCCGAAATATGTTGAATAATTCAGCTGTAAAGTATCTGAATAATGACGAATCCGACCCAGATAACCTTCTACTGGATTATCAATCCCAAGAAATCGAAAATAAATTTAGAGTTGAGAACGTAACCCGATGGGGAAGCTGGAAATTTAGTGGTGGTGCCGGTTATCAGTTTGTTCGATATAATAATTCCACCTTTAGTCGTTTATTCCTGCCTTCAGGACCTACGACGGTAGATTATGAAACCAATATTGATTTTCACAAATATGCGCTTTTTGGTCAATTTAGTCGTGGCTTTTTATCCTCTTCGCTAACCGCCTCTGCCGGTTTCCGTTTAGATGGGAACACCTTCTCAGAGGAAATGCAGAACCCCATCTCTCAATTCTCCCCTCGACTATCTCTATCTTATTTGCTGGCACCAAATTGGAAGGCCAATTTCAATACGGGAATCTATTACCAATTACCCCCCTACACGGCCTTAGGATACCAGTCGGATGGAGTCTTCGTAAATCGTGAAAATGGAATTGGTTATGTTCGAGCCGATCATATTGTTACAGGTTTGGAGTACAATACCTCCTTTAAATCCCGTATAACGGTAGAGGCATACTATAAGCGGTATCGAAACTATCCTTTTTCTCTTCGGAACCAGGTTGCCATTGCCAATTTCGGAAATGATTTTGGTGTGGTCGGAAACGAACCCTTGTCCTCGGCAGGGGAGGGAAGGGCCTATGGAGTTGAATTCTTGTTTCAACAAAGACTGTACCGGGGCTTTTACGGTGTATTTGCTTACACTCTAGGTTGGACCGAATTTAAAGATGCGGATGGCGATTTTGTGCCCACGACCTGGGATTCCCGGCATATCGTTACGTCCACGATTGGAAAAAAGTTTTCGAAAAACTGGGAAGTGGGGGTTAGATGGCGCTTCCAGACCGGATTGCCTTTCACTCCATTTGACGACCGCTCCAATGAGCGACCTCGATGGGATCGGAACCGCGGTGGAGTTCGTGATTTTGCCCTCCTGAATACCCTGCGAACTGACCCCAGTAATATTTTAGATATCCGTGTGGACAAGAAATGGTTCTTTAAATCCTGGAGCTTGAATGTCTATGCAGATGTTCAAAACATTCTGAGTAGTGCTATTGATCTGCCGGGCTTGGTGCTGGAATATGAAGAAAACCCGGATGGTTCTCTGGGTGCACCGATCATTGAGAATCCTCAAGCCCCTTACGAAGAGCAGGAGTATCAGGTCAGAGAAATTCCAACCGGCTCCGGCTCGTTATTGCCGATTATTGGAATCGTGATCACCATTTAAGAATGCCGGGCTACTTCCGTTTCTAAAACTCTACCTCAAATAGACTATTAAATCTGTATTAGGAGGTATATCCGTGGACATACTTCTGCGATAGCGATGAGTAGGGTGGCGAGCCTGCCGGTCGGGCTCGCCAGTCCCCTGCAACTTGTTGCGGGGGACCGAACGAAGGTGGAGCCCGAATCGTAGCGCCGTCGCCCCACTTTGGGGCGGCGGATCGCCCATATAGGTATAAATAATATGGGTAAAAATTCACTGCTATTTATTAGTATAAGCTGGTGTATTCAAATACATTTGAGGCCTAAAAAATTTATATGAAGCATCTTCTTATTATAGGGGCAGGTCTCAGTGCCCAGGCTTTGATATCTTATGTGGTGGAGCAGGGCCGAGAGCGAAATTGGCAAATTGTGGTTGCAGATCAGGATCGGAAATTGGCAGAACGAGCGGTAAAGGGCGTGGAGTATGCTCGGTCGGCACAGCTCAATATTGAGGATGTTTCTGAGCGTGAATCTCTAATCAAGGCGGCCGATGTAGTAGCTTCCCTGCTGCCTGCCTTTTTGCATATTAAAGTTGCACGGGACTGTCTGAAATTTAAAAAGCACCTGGTGACTGCCTCTTATAATTCCCCCGAATTGAAAGCGTTGGATGAGGAAGTAAGGGCCGCTGGGCTGGTTTTTATGGGTGAAATGGGATTAGATCCGGGTATAGATCACATGTCGGCTATGCGAGTCATCGATGATATTCGTGCAGAGGGAGGCGTAATTGAAGCGTTCCATTCGTTTGCGGGTGGTTTGGTGGCGCCGGAGTCTGATACGAATCCATGGCATTATAAATTTACCTGGAACCCTAGAAATGTAATCTTGGCGGGGCAGGGGACAGCTCAGTACATCAAGGAGGGACGACTAAAATATTTGCCGTATCATCGGCTTTTTGATACTTACAGTGTAGTCGATGTTCAGGATTTTGGCCCTTATGAAATGTATCCCAATCGCGATTCCTTATTGTACAGAAAGTTGTACAATCTTGAAGACATACCTACTCTGGTTCGAGGCACTTTACGACATAGGGGATATTGCGATGCCTGGAACGTTTTTGTCCAACTGGGACTCACGGATGATTCTTTTCCGGTTATCCATTCGGATCGAATTACGTACAGACAATTCATAACGGCATTTGTCGACGGAGCTACAGAAGAGAATGTGGAGGATCGCCTATGTGAATTGTTGGGAATATCTTTAGATAGTGACATCTTTAAGAAAATAAAGTGGACGGGTATTTTTGATCGTCAACGAATCCATATGGACATGGCAACTCCGGCTCAGATCCTCGAGCAATTGCTTTTACCTAAGTGGAAGATGGAATCGGATGATAGGGATATGATCCTTATGCAACATGAGTTTAGATATCGGCACAATGGGCAATCGATACAACGCATATCTACCATGCGCTCCATAGGAAAAAATGATCAAGAAACTGCCATGAGCCGCCTTGTTGGGCTTCCAGTGGGCATTTTTATCAAACAGTTATTGACAGAAGGTGTGGATCTCAAGGGGGTCCATATTCCTGTTATGCCGTCAATCTATCTTCCCGTACTCGATGAATTAGAACGAATGGGTGTACGCTTTAAGGAAAAAGAAGTAATTTTGGAGGCATAGCTTGATAACAAAACTCCTATATTTCCTTGGTCCCTAAACGGATTTCATCTATTCCCGGCTTGCAATGGTATCGGTTCATCCGGTATAGTTTTCTATTGCTTACGGCCATTTTATTGGCTCAATGGGGAGTATCTACGACGGATATTGGTGGATATGAACTCATTTTCCACTTACTCTATGTTCTTACCTTTTTCTGGGTCAATGGCATATTTCAATCTGTTTTGATTCGGTCTCGCCGCCTTTCGGATGGGGACCGAAATGAGTTTTTAGGCCGGATTTGGTTTCTCATTTTATTGTTTACGGCTTTCTTTACCTTGCTCCTATGGCTATTGGGATCGAAAGGGGGATGGATCTTATTTGGTATTTCAGATCTCCGTCATTGGCATTTGTACGTCTTATTATTTGGCTTGAGTGTGCCTCCCTTGGTATACGAGTACTTTTTATTGGCCCGAAATCAGATACGTGATCTATTAGTCTGGGGTGCAGTGAGTTATACTCTCCATATTGTAGTAACACTTACACCCTTTTTATTTGGCTATGGATTGCAGGAAATGTTATGGGGTCATATTGGTCTGAGTTTGGGTCGCTTTCTATATGTCGGTTTGGATTTAGGATGGCCCCGGCTTCGATTTCCCGAAACGAGCTGGTGGACGGCTTCAGCTCATTTGACGCTGTACTCTGTTCTCGGGGGTATTCCGATTGCCTTTGACACCTGGCTGGTAGGTTATATGAGTCAGGCTGAAAGCGAGATTGCTATTTTTCGATACGGAGCCCGCGAACTGCCGCTCTTTATGATATTGCTGGGGAGTGTTCATTTGATTGTGCTATCCGACAAAGATCGCCTGGATGAGGCTCTAACGCGCATTCGGAAACAAATTCAACGACATCTTCCCTTTCTAGCCGTACTTTCGGGATTGCTTTGTCTTCTGAGTCCGCTGTTGTTTCCCCTTTTGTTCACTGAAACCTTCTCCGAAAGTGCCGTTATTTTCAATGTATATTTATTGTTATTGCTGTCTCGGTTGAACTTGAGCCATACGGTTATGATGCGATTGGAGTCTTATAAAATCATGAATTTTGTGGCCTTCATTGAGGTCTTCCTCAATGTGATTCTGAGTGTGTGGTGGGTTCAATATTGGGGATGGGTAGGAATAGCTTTAGCTACGGTTGTGGCCTATCTTTTCGAGAAGTTATTTTTTACCTTGTGGCTGTATTATAAAAAACAAATTCCTCTGAACATGTACTTGCCAGTTCGATCTTATCTGGGCTATTCCGGTTTGGTGGTTATTTGCTTTATTGTGGGCAGTTTTTTCTTATACGATTAGCATGCTATGATACCCAAAGAAATTCAATCCATTTTTGATGTCGTAGATTGTCCGCCTGAGATCCCTTCTAAGGAATGGAGGCAAATTCTAAAGTATTATTATGAGGACGCCTGGAGCCTCACGGATAGGGTGGAAGCAAAACATCGGGAGCAAATACTGGATGATCTGCAACAGCTGCGTAGCGGAACGCCTTTAGCCTACGTCACCGGTAAATCGCATTTCTACGGTCGGGTATTTTCTGTGCGAAAAGGGGTGTTGATTCCCCGTCCGGAAACGGAAGAACTCGTTGAGTGGGCGAAGAATAATCTGCCTGAGAATAGCCGAGTGCTTGATATGGGCTGCGGATCAGGATGTATAGCATTGAGCCTCGGTTTAGAGCGTCCCGATTTGCAGATTTCGGCCATGGATGCTTCGGAAATCGCATTGGAGGTGACTCGGAACAATGCGGAGCAATGGAATCTGCAGGTTAATCTCTTTAAGGATGATATGCTTCACCCTTCTGAATTTTTACTTCAGCAAAGCTGGGATGCTATTATTTCCAATCCGCCCTATGTCAGACCCTCCGAGACCTCCTCGTCTATTTTACACGAGCCTAAACGGGCTTTGTTTACCCCGGAAGAGGATCCACTGCTCTATTATCGAAGCTTGCGCGATTATGCGGAACGGAGTCTCTCATCTGAGGGGCAGATATTCCTCGAGCTTAGCGAATTTTTTGCAAAAGAAACGCAATATTTATTTGAGGGTTCTGCCTGGGATCAATGCACCCTTCGATCGGATTTACAAGGAAAATTGCGCATGCTTTGTGCCAAAAAAGCCTGACTATCCTCCAGACTTCTTGGTATCCGAAAAGCCTCGTTTTTTCAATTCTTTAACCACCGCATTACGCACATCGCCCTGCAGGAGGACTTCCAGGCCCTCGCGCGTTCCTCCGACGCCACATTTTTTTTTCAAATCTTTCATTAGGTTTTCTACATCATCTTCTGGCAGTTCCAATCCCTCGATGAGTGTCACCGTTTTACCTGCGCGCCCCTTTTTTTCAATTCCCACACGGATGCGCTGATCTTTGGGATCCGGAGTTTCAGAGCCTCCTGTTTGCACCCCTTTAAATAGATCGGCCATGGTTTCCGGATGCGTGGTAAACACCACTTTTTTTTCGGCCTTGTCCCCGGACTTTTTCTTTCCCATTTTACTCCTCTTTTGATTTTATTAGGTCCAATATCCCCATTTTTGATCAGCTTTTCAATTTTAATTTTTTGGGCGTGCCCCCAGGCCATAAGATCAAGGCCTGGGGTCGGTCCCTTTCGGAGTTCCGTCCTCGAGATCGCCTTTGGCGATTCTCAGGACCCGCTCCTCCGTCGCGGCCCTACAGGCACCTCACGCGGGGTCTAGGGTGGATAAAGTAAGACTTGTTTTCCCCAAATAAAGTTCGGAAAACATACTTTATAAGTATGTCTATCGTACAAAAACAAATATATTGGGAGACCAAAGCAGGAGCTGGAAAAGAATTGCTGTTTGGCTTACCTTTTCTCTGACTCCCTATTCATTATAAGCCGTATAAAACTAATTTCATGAATTCATCTTACCTCATAAAAAACGGTCTTTTAGTCAATGAAGGCCGGGTATACCCTTCAGATATTCGCATTAAAAATGACCGCATTGAAGAAATCGGGCAGCTCAGTTCACAGCCCTCTGATCAACTTATTGATGCAAAAGGAAAATATGTATTACCCGGTATTATTGATGGACAGGTCCACTTTCGCGATCCGGGATTGACACATAAGGCCGATTTATTTACTGAAAGTAAGGCTGCTGTAGCCGGTGGAGTCACCTCTTTTATCGAAATGCCCAATACCCGTCCGAATACCCTAAGTCTGGACTTGTTGGACGACAAGTATAAACTGGCCGAAAAGAAGTCACTGGCTAATTTTGGATTTCTTCTTGGGGTGAACAGCGATAATATTGATGAAGTCATTCAACTCGATACAAGTAAACTGTTGGCTATTACAGACGATGGTCTATACTTTACAAAAAAGGGAAACATTTTGGCTGATAATCCAGCCATGTTGGAAAAGCTTTTTTCGCATACAGATGCTATTGTTGCCATTCATTCAGAGAAAGAGGAGATCGTAGAAAAAAATGAGATTGCTTATCGCGAAAAATACGGTGAGAACGTTCCCATAAAGTATCATCCCTTGATACGCAGTGAGCAAGCGTGCTTTGAAGCTTCAGAACGAGCAATTACACTGGCTAAAAAACATAATGCCCGCCTGCATATCCTTCATTTGACCACAGAAGCGGAAACACACCTTTTCCGCAATGATATTCCACTTTCAGAGAAGCGAATCACGACTGAGGTTTCGGTGCACCATTTGTGGTTTACGGATGCCGATTACGAATCCTTAGGAACTCGGATTAAGTGGAACCCCGCGATTAAGACCGAAAAGGATAAAAAGGGTCTATTGAAAGCCCTTCTCGATGACCGAATTGATTTTATCACTACAGATCATGCGCCACATACAGCAGAGGAGAAAGATAAACCGTATTTTGAATCCATGTCAGGCGCTCCCTTAATTCAACATTCTCTTTCCTGTATGCTGGAGTTCTATCATCGTGGGGAGATTACCCTGGAAAAAATTGTAGAGAAAATGTGTCATAACCCAGCTATAATGTACCGCATTGCCGGTCGGGGGTTTATTCGAAAAGGATATCAGGCGGATCTGGCCATCGTGGATTTAAATGCTCCCTGGACAGTTTCCAGGGAAAACATCCTATACAAGTGCGGTTGGTCGCCCTTAGAAGGAACTACCTTTCAATCTAAAGTAGCACAGACCTTTGTGAACGGACAACTAGTATACGACGAAGGTAAATTTGATGAAAAGGTGAGAGGCAAAGCCCTGGAGGTAGATAGGGATTTTATTTCCTGATATGAATTGGGTCAGGGGTTTAAACCTAAATTCGGGTAAATAATTCTTTAATTTGAATTAAGGAACCCATTTTCCCATCCAGGGGTCATATGTTTATTTGAAGATTGGAGATAAAAGTAAACTTGATGTTTAGTTTAGGGTTAATTTTATGTCTCGATTTTCTGCCTTTATAAAAATGTCAATCTATCTCGACCTATGAGTAAAGTGAATGCGGTTTTTTCAAAGGAGACCCTGTTATTTATTCTTCTGGGTGGTTTTTTCCTAACCAATGCTATTCTTGCTGAATTTATCGGGGTGAAAATCTTCTCCCTGGAACGTCTTTTGGGTTTCCCTCCGGCCGAACTGGACCTTTTCGGGCAGCAATCCATTTCCTTCAATTTAACAGCGGGCGTTCTACTTTGGCCTATTGTTTTTATCATGACAGATGTCATAAATGAATACTATGGGCGTAGAGGGGTTCGGATCCTTTCCTTTCTCGCGGTGGGCATGATATCTTATGCATTTATCATGGCCTATCTGGCTATTGAGATTCCACCTGCCGACTTTTGGCCTTCATCTCACCTGGATCGAGCTACCTCGGAGCTGACGAGAGAGCAACTCGAATTAGAGGTGGGCAATTACAACACCGCCTTTCGACTTGTATTTGGACAAGGCTTGTGGATCATAGTGGGCTCTTTAGTGGCATTTCTAATTGGTCAATTTGTCGATGTATGGGTTTTTCAAGGCATTCGATCATTTACCGGAGAGAAGAAAGTATGGGCAAGAGCTACAGGTTCCACTCTTGTCTCTCAGTTTATTGACAGCTTTGTTGTATTGATCATCGCTTTCTATTTAGGAGCCGGGTGGGATTTAAGCCTTGTTCTGGCTATTGCGGTAGTCAATTATATGTATAAGTTTATTATGGCCGTAGCTTTGACACCGCTCATTTACTTAGCTCATGATTTGATCGATCGATTTTTGGGCCGAGAACTGGCCGAGCGCATGAAAAACCAAGCATCAGATCGAAAAGATATTTTTGATCGGTATGTTAATTAATGTCCTTTTCTAACAATATAGTTTCATTCCCACCCAATTCGATGCAGACCAAGTCTTGATCTATCTTCTTTTCTCTTTAGTCTCATGGCTGAGGCTGTGCTCCTTTATCTGAGCAAAACCTACCGCGTCTTTTCAATACTTATTTAGTTAATGAGACTAGATTCTATTTCTGAAGCCATGGATAGGGTTCGATGAATAGGACATCGTCCTGCTATTTCGAGGCAACGCTTACGCTGTTTATCGCTAAGTTCAGGTCCCTTCAATTCTACTTTCTTAATGAAAGTAGAATGAGGGATAGACTTATCTGTTTCCTTTTTATGGACATACACTCGGATTCGCTCCAAAGGCCATTCTTTTCTTCGCACATACATCATTACTGTCATCGCAGAACAGGTGGCCAATGCACTCATCAATAACTGTCCGGGTGCAGGCCCCTGGTTACTACCTCCCACATCTTTAGGTTCATCAGCCACCCATCGATGGGTACCCGTTTGCACGTCTGTGGTAAACTTATCTTCAAAATGCAATTCAGCTACAGCGTCTTTTTTGGTTTCCCGACTATCTACTTGTTTATCATCCCCTCCGACATACCGAACAGCCCATTCGGCAATGACACGGCCCACATAAGTAGCATCTCTATCTTTCGTCATAAGATGATCACTTCCATCCAACGAAATAAAGGACTTTGGATGTCGGGCGTGGGTGTAAATTTCAGCTGCGTTCTCGATACTAACCAATTCGTCCTGAGGAGAATGTAAGATTAATAAAGGAAGATTTAGTTTGTGAAGACGAGGGTTTACTTTGTCTGACTGCAGATCTTCCAAAAATTGTTTCTTAATGGTAAATTTTCGCCCAGCAAGTGTTACCGTCGCTTTTCCCTGCTTTTGAATTTCATCTCTCCAGTCGTTAAATAGGTGGTTGACGTGTTCTGGATCGTAAGGGGCAGCAATCGTTACGACCCCAGATAGTTCTTTTATATAATGAGCTGCTTGAAGGGCAGCAGCTCCTCCCAGTGAGTGACCTATGATAAGATTTGGTGAAGAGTAGTGTTTTTCCATGTATTTTGCTGCGGAAATCAAGTCTTCAACGTTGCTTGAAAAGTTTGTGTCAGAAAACTCACCACCACTACTTCCCAATCCCGTAAAATCAAACTTGAACACACCATATCCTTTATCTGTGAGTCCCTTACTCAGTTTTTTCACTGCATTTAGGTTTTTGCTACAGGTAAAGCAGTGAGCAAATAGTGCAAAATGGTGAGCTTTTGCCCCCGTTGGTAGGTCTAATTCTGCGGACAGTTCGATTCCATCTGCATTTTCAAAACGGATTTTTCTCGTTTTCATTAATTACTTTTTTCTAAGATACAATGAATTGTTATAACGATGAAGAGCCCGATAGCTTACAATTTTTAAATATGTTAATTGAAGGATATAAGTTAAACGCAAAAATAAAGTGTACTCAGTAAAAATCTCCTTCTAAAGAAAAGAAGCCAATGAATAGGGGTGTTTTAGATACCACTATATTCCATTTCTTATTACTTTAGTATATTACAAAAAAAGAATTTTATGATCATTGCAGGAAACTGGAAAATGAATTTAAACAGGGAACAAGCTGTTCAGCTGGTTAAAGCATTGGGAAAGGAAGATATTGATTCGTCAATTGATGTTAGAATGGCTGTACCGGCTCTTTATTTGCCTATTCTCAATGAGTTGCTTGAAGATCGTCCCAATATGAGCATTGGAGCCCAAAATTTTCATGAGGAGCCATCCGGTGCATTTACCGGCGAGATAAGTGCAAATATGGTTGTTTCATGCGGGATTGAGTGGGCCATTGTAGGGCATTCAGAGCGGAGACAATTATTTGGCGAGACAGATGAGGTGGCTCGCGCAAAATGTAAGCAAGGGTTAGAAGAAGGCTTGGGAATAATCCTTTGCGTAGGTGAGCCCGAATCTGTGAGAGAGTTGGGCCAGCATGAAAAATATGTCAAGTCCCAGATGATGAATAGTTTGCCTGTAGATCTGGAAGACTCTGATTGGAGTCAAATTGTTATTGCCTATGAACCGGTTTGGGCAATTGGAACCGGCCTCACCGCTAGCCCCGACCAAGCCCAAAGCATGCATAGTTTTATCCGATCTGTATTAAAGGTTAAGTTTGGTGAGTCGGGATCTAAAGTCCCTATTCTTTATGGAGGTAGCATGAAACCGACAAATGCGAGAGAGCTTCTTTCTCAAAAGGATATTGATGGAGGATTGATTGGGGGAGCTTCCTTGCAGTCTCATTCCTTTCTTGAAATTATACGACATGCAGAAAAACTAAAAAAATAGGCGCTAATCTTTTATTTATATATTAAATATATTTATATTTGAAGCATGGGAAGCGCAATTACCGATCGATTTATATCTTGTTTACAGGATTTGAAGGACAGAAATGTTGTTCGATCTTTTCGTCAAATTGCCCGGGATCTTGACTTTTTGCCTCAGAACTTAAGTGATATGAAGACCGGCAAGCGGGATGTCACAATCAAGTTATTAGAACGTGCTATCGAATATTATGATTTAAACTCAGAGTACATTTTTCGAGGAGATGGGCCAAAAATCCTTAAGCCTGAAAACCGTCTTTCGCAATTAAAGGTATTGAATATTGTAACGGATAGTGAAGGAAACGAGCGTATCGTTCACGTCGGAAAGCCTGCTCAGGCTGGATATGCTACTCAAAGTAAAGACCCTGAATTTATCGAACAGCTACCTTCTTACAGTCTTCCAGATTACCGATTTAGAACAGGCACATATCGCTCTTTTGATGTGATGGGAGATAGCATGACACCTACGATTGAAGAGGGTAGCAGGCTCATTTGTAATTTTGTAGAACCCAGCATGTGGAATACCTCGATAAAGAATGGAGAAGTTTACGTAGTTGTAACTCAAAATGACATTTTTGTTAAGCGAATAGATAATTCTCGCAGACGTAAGCTATCCCTATTTTCTGATAATCCTGACTATGATTCTTTTCTACTTGATATCAATGAAGTCAAGGAGCTTTGGAATGTAAAACTTGTCATTATAGACTTTGATCATCA
Organism: uncultured Saprospiraceae bacterium; assembly: GCA_964626595.1. Classification (GTDB taxonomy): domain Bacteria; phylum Bacteroidota; class Bacteroidia; order Chitinophagales; family Saprospiraceae; genus JAWLFI01. Next base: position 19,643 of record CAZVFU010000018.1, on the reverse strand, counting down.
CGAGAGCCCTCACCACGCTGATAAAGAAGAAAATAGCGTAAAATATCTTCAAAATATTATCGAAACCCAAGGAAAGCAAATTGAACAGCTTTTGAAACAACTCGGACAATAATCTGAGACGTTCGTTTAGTACTTTATTTAGATTCGGAAACTACTTTGATATTCTTTCGTGTTAAGTACAGGGACATAAGAGCTGCTACCTTTTCATCATCTAGTGTAAACTCTTTCATTGCTTCAGGGGTGAAGTATTGATCTACAAATTGTGTGTCGTATTGTCCAGAAATAAACTCGGGATGCTGCATAACAAAAAGGCCAAAAGGTAAGGTTGTCTCAACCCCCTCAATCTGATAATCCTCTATAGCTAACTCCATGCGGGCAATCGCCTTATTGCGGGTTTTTTCATGAACAATGAGTTTGGATATCATAGGGTCGTAATGAATCGGCACCTCGAGCCCTTCAGCCATACCATCATCAACCCGAACTCCTTTTAAATTACTGGGAGAGTATTTCACAAGCCGCCCAATACTAGGCAAAAAATTATTGTAAGGATCTTCGGCGTAAACGCGAAGTTCAATTGAGTGGCCATTTATTGAAATATCCTCTTGCTTCCAGCGCAGGTTTTCACCCCTGGCGACTCGGATCTGTTCTTCAACTAAATCCAAGCCTGTGATTAATTCCGTGACAGGATGTTCTACCTGTAGACGAGTGTTCATTTCTAAAAAATAAAAATTATTTTCGGCATCCGTCAAAAATTCGACCGTGCCTGCGCCAACATAATTGCAGGCTTTGGCAACTCTGATTGCCGCTTCTCCCATTTTATTTCTTGTTTTGTGGTCAATTTTAGCCGATGGGGCCTCTTCAATAACTTTTTGATGTCTTCTTTGAATGGAACATTCTCTTTCATTTAAATGAATGGTATTTCCATGTTGATCTGACAGGATTTGGATTTCTATATGTCTGGGGGAATCAATAAACTTTTCAATAAAAACAGACCCATCACCAAATGAGTTTTTTGCCTCACTAATAGCGCGATCCATTTGCGAGTGGAGCTCTTTTGCCGTTCGAACAATCCGCATACCCTTTCCTCCGCCTCCAGCGGCGGCCTTGATTAAAATAGGGAATCCTATGCCCTGAGCGATTTCTACGGCGCGCTTCGCTTCAGAAATGGCTTCATCTGTTCCGGGCACCATGGGGATGTCATATTCCTTAACGGCGGCCTTAGCAGCCAACTTATTACCCATGACTTCAATAGCATGAGGCTTGGGTCCAATAAAGGTAATTCCGGCATTTTCTACTTTTTGGGCAAAGGTGGAATTTTCACTTAAAAAACCATACCCCGGATGAATCCCATCACAATTTAGTCGTGTAGCGTGATGTATTAATCGATCCATGTCTAAGTACGACTCAGCAGATGGTGGGGGCCCTATGCATACAGCTTCATCAGCTATTTTAACAAAGGGAGCCCTGCGGTCAGCTTCACTGTAAACTGCAACGGATTTGATACCCATCTCACGAATACTTTTAAGTATACGAACAGCAATTTCCCCTCTGTTTACAACCATTATTTTTTCCATGCCTCAGATTTTAGGTGAAAATACGAATCGTAAATAAATAAAAAAAGGCATAATGATTTACAATCATTATGCCTATAAATAAAAAACCTTCCTCACTGCTGACTAAGGGAGGTTTCTGGAACTTTATATGATCACTAATTCTTACTGAATGCAGTAAACATCCAGTGACGTTGTTCAGTGCGTTTGGCATATTCTGTCATCATATCCTCTGTAGCACTATCATCTAATTTTTGTGCAACTGTAATTACATCTACTAAAAATGATAGTAGAATTTCATAATCTCTTAAAATCTCTTCTACCATTTCTTTCGAACTCACTTCTTCTGTCACTTCTTCGATTTCTGCAACATCGAGATAACCTTGCATAGTGCTAATTGGGTTAGCACCGAACACGCGTATACGTTCAGCGATCTCATCAATCTGGGCCTTTACGGCGTCATATTCGATTTCAAATTGCTCGTGAAGTTCAAAAAAATCAGGCCCTTCTATATTCCAGTGAAAATTTCTTAACTTTTGGTAGTGTACCTGGTAATTTGCCAATAGTTTATTTAAGTGATCGACTAACTCTTGTGTTTCTTCATTTGAAAATCCAAGTTTCTTGTACGTCTTCATATATTTGTTGAATATTTTGTGATAAAATGGGATTACCCCTTTGTTTTATTATATATATATAACCAATTATGCATCTAAATGTTTGATTGTAATGGGGTTTATTTCAGGATCTAAGGCAGGTTCTGATTGATTGAAGAAGATAAATATTGCTGTTTCAGCTAACTATGAAAGACCTATCACATTCTTCCTTAAATAAGATCAATTCGGTTATCCGTTTTAGATGCCTTTCTGCTTGGTTTTGCTTTTTTTTATTTTCTCAGGTATTCTGTCTAGCTCAGACCTCCTCAAGCGTTAGCCTTGAGGATTCTTTTAGCAGACATCATGTTGGTTTGCAATTAACATCGCTTCTCAACCCTGTTGTTCCTGCTGCTCAGATTCAATATCTCCTGCGTACAAATGAAAGAACGGGTTGGAAAGTTGAGGCCGGATATCTGTTTTCTCCATTCCTTGTTAAGGATGAATCACGCAGGGGGATTCGGGCGGAATTGAGCTATATTAAATTTACCGAAAAATATAGGATGTGGGGTATAACAGTGGGAGGGCGTTATGCGCTGCATACCGGAAATAATGTAGAACTCGAAAGATTTACGAATACATTGGTAAATATTGTAACCAGGGATGGAATTGAAATGAAGAGTCGACTTGGGGGCGTTTGGTATATGATGGGTGGACAATTTATTCATGGGGGAGCATGGTATAGTCAAATTGAGTTTCTGCTCGGTTTAGTTGTTTTTGAGCGTAGAGGTTTGAATATCCCGCCCGGTGAGAGACTTTTTCAAGGTGATGCCTTTCAGGATTTTGTGCAACCGAATGAATTTCGTCCCCGTGTGCTTCCGAGTATAAGAATATATTATAGTTGGGGAAGGCGCAGTTCCGAATTACCTGCACTGCCTTGATTCTTTGTTTTCCTCACCCCTAATTTTCGTTCTTTATATACATCGGATTCATAATTCTTTTAGATCATTCAAAAACGAACGATCAGACGCTAAAAATCACATATCTCGTTTTAGTATTATATATATTATGAAAGCAATGAATACTAAGGTATAAATGCATGTGGTTATAAATGCTTCAGTAGGGGAGAGAAACAAGTTGAAACTCAGGTTCATGCTAGCATTTGCTGCTTCTCCACCAAATGGGAATGGCGTAAGATCTTCCAAAGCATTCATCGGGTAAAATATCATGCTTCTATGATCCTTAAAAACATTTAGATGTACGAGGTATCGAATAATAACTTCTATGAAGAAAACATATAAAAAATACAGCATAGTTGCTACTCCGATCGATCTTATTAATAGGCCTATTAAAAATCCAAAAACAAGGTATGCCAGGCACATCAGAAAATAGCGGGCAATAATAAACTCTTCACCAAAAAGAGGGCTACCTTCATATGGTTCTGATCCAAAAATTCCTAAAAATAAGACAGTAAGTATATAGAAGGCGGTCGCTAAAACAGCAATCGATAGTATGAACATCAACTTAGCTTTAATAACCTGGGACCGGCTCAGCCCATTTATAATGCTTTGTCGTAAGGTTTTATTCGTTGTATCCACCGAAATGATATAAACCCCCAAAAAGCCAAAAAGGAAATAAGCCAACCAATTCCCGGTATAGGCTACCAAGCCCCAAATTTCAGGAAAGTCGAAAAAAGAAGCAGGTGAGGGTAGGGGGGGCGGAAGCGTATCGAAAGACAAGATAATAGAGGGGAGGGATGGAAGCAGAATAAAATATAAAATGGCTGTAACACGGAAGGTTGTGTTTTTGCGATATTTAAACCATTCGAGCTGTATGAGTTGAAATATTGACATATTGTATTATTTTGTAATGGATAAAAACTCTTCTTCCAAACTACGCTTTCTTATCTTGAGGTGACTCAGAGTAAGACCTTTCTCAAAAGCATCTCTATTTACCCCCTCTGGATCACAATCAGATTCTATGGCTACCAGAAATATAGCCCCATCCTTATTCATGAGTTCCATGTCTTCTCGATCATCAATCCATGACAATAATTTTGTCTCCATATCAGAATTTGCTCCAACCTCCAGAATAACACTGTCTCCTAAGATCGTTCCAACCGGGCCTTCGGCAATGAGGTTTCCATTTTTTAGTATAGCAACATGAGAGCAAATTTTTTCTACTTCATCTAAAATGTGACTTGCCATAAATATCGTTTTACCCTCATCAGCTATTTTTAAAATGATTTCCCGGATTTCAGCTATACCCTGAGGGTCCAGGCCATTTGTAGGCTCATCAAAAATGAGAACATCTGGCTCGCCAATAAGTGCCGCTGCAATGGCCAGTCGTTGTTTCATGCCCAGCGAGTAAGACTTAAAATTAGATTTTCTTCGCTCATATAGGTTCACCCATTTCAATAAACTTTCTAAATCGTCCTGGGGGGATCTTTTTATATGTTGTACAATGCGCAAATTATCTATAGCATTCAGGTAAGGGTAAAAGTTGGGTGTTTCTAAAATGGCCCCCACTTTTAGTCTCGGAAAGGGCTCATATTTTTCTTCAAACCAGGTAAATTGTCCCTCGTCAGCCTTCAAAACTCCTAGAATAATTCCCAGTGTAGTTGTCTTTCCTGACCCATTAGGCCCAAGCAAACCGTATACATTCCCTCTTTCTAAAGTTAAGTTTAGGCTTTCTAACGCTTTGTGCTTTCCGTAGGACTTACTAACATTCTCTATTTCCAATACTTTCATAAGATGATATTAATTGCCGAAAGGGTTCCACTTTTTAAATTTCTTTTTCACTTCTTTTGTCTTCTTTTCTGCTTCTCTTTTTAAAGAGTCTACACGACTGGTTGTTTTCCCGGAATCTGCTAAAGACTTTATCTCTCGAGTGATATCTTTTTTAACGTCCTTCTTCGTTTCTTCAGCGCGGCGTTCCAATTCCTTTTTCTCATTTTCGAATTGCTCTGTTAACTCCTCTTTCTTGCGCTCCTTTTTATCTTTCACTATCCCTCGGAGTTGATCCTCCATATTATCTAAGGGTCGAATTTTAACGGAGGGATTTGTGGTGGTACCTGTCAATTCAATATCAATATTGATTTTTGCATCTTCAGGAATTTTAGAACCCCCAAACTTTTGAACGGTTTGATCTACAGAATTCCACAAGTCTCTTCCTATTTTGCTATTTCTTAATTGACCAACAGAAATAGGTCCACTAAACAAGTAATTAATTCCTCCTTCAATTTGATGGCTTCCTTCGATGGCCCAAGTTTCATTGCCAATTTCCATTGTGGTAGGATCTAGAAAGACCATTCCATTTTCAATGCTGAACCAGTTTTTGGTACGATTAAAATGGAAATTCTCAACAGTTCCTTCTCCGACTATGCTGTTTAACCTCTCTAGCCATTTAAAGTCTTTTATTCTGGCATTTAACGTCTCAATCACTCCCTGCGCTGATATACTGGATAAGACCGGCGCCAAATCTACATCCAGGTCTCCGTCAATGGAGGTTTGAGTATTGAATTCCCCAAACATATGCTTGAAAACGGGTGCAATTTTCTGTATCATGGACACAGATTGAAAGGCGGATTTAAACTCAGATTCTTTAGTTGCCATATCAAAATGATAATGCAATTGATTTGTACCTTTATGCTTTACTTCCCCCTCTATACTCATTTCTCCCCCTAATGTACTCAGACGAGTAGGTTGAATAGCTAACACTTGTTTTGAAAGACTTAGTGATCCATTGACTCGATCGAAATTAATTTTATCATACTTGACTTTATTCAACTTGTAGCTAAGGTTCATATCTATTTCTTCGGGGAACCGAAACGGTTCAACGGCTTCTTTTTCAGCTACATTTTGTGCATTTTCTTCAGAGCTCATATACGCCCAAAGGTCAAACTCATCTCCTGAACAGGCAAAGTCCATTCTTAAATTTGAAACTCCGTTCAGATACCCCGATATATTACCCACTTCTCCATTACACTGAAGAAAGGTGGACTCATAAATTCCCTCCATTTTTTCAACCCATAGATGTCCGTCTTTTAATTTCCCATTGAACTGAATCTGGGTGAGGTCATACTCATCGTACCGCAATTCATCCGTTTTAAACTCATAATCTAGATGATATGGGGAAAGATCTATATTGGAGGTGGACACCGCTACAGAGGTGTCGACCTGAGCTTCGTTGACAAGCCATGGGTTTAAGTCAATCATCTTACCTCTGGCCATTAGAGTCCCGTTTAATATTTTGGCCTTTCCTAAAAGATAAGGGAGAATAGGTCCCTTAAAATCAACAAAGGATAAGAAGCTTCGACCATATTGAACGTTTTCTAGTCCAACGCTTACGTTTTGCTGTTCAATATTGGCGGATAGCTTGCTTACTTTATACTCTACAAGGCTTTCATCAGGATAAACAATATTGTCACCCTTTAAATTAGCCAACACACTGATCTCATCCCAGGATTCATTTTCGATCTGAGCCATATTAAATTGGTATTTGCTCGAGAATTCGAAGGCTCCTTCTAAGGCCATCTCATCAATAAAAGGAAAGCTGGCATATAAGTCAGAGGCAGAAAACTGAATATTGGTTTTCCCCTTATTTGTTTTATGATCTGAAAAAGGATATACATCCATATTGTGATCGAAGCGGCCATTGTTTCCAAAGCTACCTTGGACTTGGTTCATTATCAGATGCAGTGAACTGAGATCTCCTTGATCTTTTGTGATGTCGACGTTGATCATTAAGTTTTCAAGAGGCTGAGGTGTAGACTTATACTTCAAATAACCATCAGATACGCGTAACTGAGCATTGACAGTGGGGTAATTTTCAGTCTCGGCATCAAATGCGCCCACCACTTTAGCCTCAAATTCAGCATTTCCTTGTGTCGTTAATTCTTCCTTGTACGAATCAAATGCCGTGGGAAAAAGAGAGACGATTGACTCAATATCATTGCTCGGCATTTTAACTGACCAATCCATTATAGGGACTTGGTTTAGATTTGATACTTTACCGGATCCTTCTAACTGGAGACCATTAATGGTATATAAATGATCTTCAAGTTCAAGCATTCCTTTCTCGGGGTCAAAAAACAGCTGACCTTTTGCTGAAAAAGAAAGATTGGGGATGAGTGCGACACTATTTTGATAAAAAGACAAATCGGAATGCTGGTTATCCATGTCAATGGTCCATTGGTTATTCAAATAAGCAATAAACCAGCTAGCGTTCCAGTTTTGGATTTTTAAAGATTGATTTTGGGCCTGATTGGTATATTCGATTCTAGCCTCACTCCAATGTAGCTTTTCTAGTAAGAACTGAGCTTGGCTCGTAGATTGATCCTGGCTATCGGAATCATCATTATTGTTTAGCAAAACATTATAATTACAACTCCCTAATGAATCACAATTAAGATTAAGGGTCGGTCGATCCAAGTAAATTTCAGCGATCTGGTATGGAGCGCTCCACACCTGCCAGAATGATACTGCAATACCTAATTTACCTATCGATAAAATCGGCACCGAATCGAGCGCAACAGAATTCGGCCTTACGGAAACATTCTGGACTTCAAAACTAACATCTGGCCAGCTTCTTAGAAGTTGGAGATTGCTTTTTTCGTATAACAATTGGACTTGATAGCTGTCCTCAACAGATTTGACTACAGCTTGAATAATATTATCCTTTTGCCAGTATAGTATGCCGGCTAATAGCAGAATAAGTGTTGTAAGAGAAATAAGAAATATTTTAAGGAATCGCCACATTATGGTTGATTTGTTGTCTAATATAAATATAAGATGATTGTAATACCCATTTTATTTCACTCTTTTAGATTATCTTACTAAAATCATCGACATTTGTGGGTATACTCCGTAAGTATTGCAGGTCAATTTAAAATTAAGGTATTGTACTCTCTAGAAATAAAACAGCTATCCTATAAATCCCATCAGGATTCATTACTAAGGGATACCCGAATGATCTTCGAGCAAGGTAAGATTTATGGATTAAGAGGGGCAAGTGGAATTGGGAAATCCAGCCTATTAATGAGCTTGGCTGGGTTGCAAGCTACTGAATGTATTGCCAATTTCAACTGGTTGAACAACGAATTGCCTCGCATAAGCTTCATGTCACAGCAACCCGAATATACACTGAGCCCTATACATAGAGTAGGAGTTTCGCTCGAGGATGTATTCAAGGCCCATGCAGACTACAGTTTAGATGTGGAATCGGTATTAGAATATTGCTCTCTATCGGGAAATGAAGAACTATTGAATAGGTATCCTCACCAATGCTCGGGTGGGGAACTACAACGGGTAATTTTGGCCATGAGCATATTTCAAATGCCAGATTTACTTCTTTTGGACGAGCCCACAGCCGGTATTGACCAATTGACGGCTAGATCTATTTTAAGGGATATTCAAGCTTGGGTCCGAGAAAATGATCGGATTTGTTTTATAGCTAGCCATGATGAAAACTTGCTTTCGAAAAATGTAGATTTACTGTTTGAAATTAATAAGCAGAAGTTAGTGCCTGTCAGGCCGAGTTTGTATCAAGTTCAGAATGTTATTGGCCAAGAACAAAATCAACTTCTTACAGATGCAACGACTCGATTGGAAAACAGTCCCATATATCAAGTTACTGATGGGGTTTTTACATTTGGAAAGGGGAATGAAATGCTTTCATTTGAAGTGGACCTTGAAATTTACCGTAATGAAATAGTTGGCCTTACCGGAATGTCTGGTGCGGGCAAAAGCACAATAGGCAAGCTCATTGCAGGACATCTTCAATGGAAGTCGGGAAGTGAATCTATTTGCTTTAGACAAGTTCAGTATCTATCACAGGACCCCGTTCAAAACTTTCATCCTTATAAAATCATGAAATTTCAATTACATCCTATTTATAAACGGTGGGAGCATTTGTGGTCCACTTCATTTAAAGAAGTTCTCCAAATACTACAAATTGAAGAAGAATGGATGGATCGGACTATTTTGGGTTTATCAGGAGGCCAACGGCAGCGTATGCTCATTGCCCGGGCACTATTATGCAAACCCGACCTCCTAATTATCGACGAATCATTCAGCGGACTTGATGGTATTTCAAAATATAAACTATGGAAGTGGATAGAGTATTTAAGGATGAAGTGGTCCTTTAGTATCTTAGTCATTACACATGATTTGAACATGATTGACAATGTCTGCGATCATATATTTATACTTCACGATGGAAAAATCGTAGATAAGTTAGATAATTTTGGCGATTGGGAAAAAAAAGCCACCCATACTGTAACAAAACGACTTATTAATGCGTATATTTAGTAGTAGAATGAATATGAAATCAAAATTTAACAAAAGAGGGTTTTTAGGAATAGCCGTTTTAGGAGCGATATCACTTGTGTTTTTATTTTCGCTAGGTTATTCAGATGCCTTGTCTTCGGCTGCATCTCAATCTAATAAGGATAGTTTTTTACTTCCGGATATTCAATTTATAAAATATTCAATAGATCGTCTGGGAGAAATATTCCGACTCTTTTAGGTTCCAACTCTGTCATTTTTGATCTCATAGCCATTTAACCATTCAGTAGTCTCCATTTTTTTCTTTCCCTCCATTTTTAGTGATTGAATCTCAATTTCGCCATCTTGCGTGGAGATAAATAATTTATTACCATCTACACGAATACTGCCCGCTTTGTTTTTTGCTGAAGTTGGTAAAGGACGACATGAAAACACTTTTACTACTTTTCCATCAATTTTTGTCCAGGCAGCCGGAAAAGGATCCATTCCACGGATGAAATTGTAAACAGCCGATGTCGCTTGATCAAAAACAATTTGAGCATCCTCAAAATAAATCTTGGGAGCCGGTTTAGTTTCAATATCCAGATTTTGGGGTTTAAGTTCAATCTCATTTTTATATATTTTCTCCGTCGTGGATACGAGTAGTTTTGCCCCAAGTGTACTCATTTTTTCAGCCAATGACCCCATCGTATCAGCTGGATCTATAGTAATTTTAATCTGTTCAATTAAATCTCCGGTATCAATGGCATGTTTTAACTTGAATGTAGTTAAGCCAGTTTCTGATTCTCCATTAATGATAGCCCAGTGGATCGGAGCAGCTCCTCTATAATTAGGAAGCAAGGATGCATGTAAGTTGATGGTTCCCTTGGGGGGCATATCCCAAACTGCAACGGGAAGCATCCGAAAGGCAACAACTAATTGTAAATCCGCGCGGTAGGAGGCCAACTCCTCCAAAAATTGGGGCGATTTTAGATTCCTGGGTTGTAAAACGGGTATATCATTTTTATCTGCATATCTTTTAACAGCACTTTGCAATAATTTTTTCTTCCCTCTACCACCAAACTTGTCGGTGGCGGTAACTACGGCAACGACATTAAAATCTGACTCATGTAAAGCTTGTAGGCAGGGCACTGCAAACTCTGGTGTACCCATAAATATGATTCTAAATCCTTTTTTACCATCCATCTTGTTGTATCTTTAGTTGCAAAATAACAGAAAAATCATGAATGCTATTGAATACATCAAAGGATTAGAAGATAAAATTGACCCAGCAGTAACAGAGGGTTTAGAAACGCGATTTCACTTCATTTTGTCAGGTGATGGTGGTGGAGATTTAACGGTGGAAGTTAATGATGGCACAGTAGATGTGAAAGACGGTTTAGAGGGTGAGCCAAAATGTGTTGTAAAAACAAAGGCATCTACTTTTGAAAAACTACTTAAAAAAGAGATTAACCCAATGATGGCCGTAATGACGGGTAAAGTGAAGATTTCAAATCAGTCTGAGCTATTAAAGTATGCTAAGGTTTTCGGACTCATGTAAGCGAATTCTACTTTGAACGGCCTTAAGTTTTTTCTTCAAATATTTGGATTAATTCTAGAAGGGTTTGAACTGATTTTTCCATATCCTGTAAGGATATCCATTCCTGTTTTCCGTGTATAGCGTGTTGTCCAGTAAATAAATTGGGGCAGGGGAGTCCCATGTAAGAAAGTCGAGACCCATCGGTACCTCCTCGAACACGCTCTTTACGTGCTTCAATCCCTGCTCTCTTCATTGCTTCTAGTGCATGTTCAACCGCTTCCGGATAGTCCTGGATTACGTATTTCATGTTTCGGTACTGTTCTTCGCGGTCAATTTCAATACCCAGTCCTGGAAATTCTTCATGAATTTGTTGAGCAATGCGCTGAAACATTGCGAACTTATCATCCAGGCCTTCAGTATAAAAGTCACGGATGATATACTGAATCGTAGCTTTTTCTACAGTTCCTTCCATGCTTACCGGGTGGACAAACCCTTCTTTTCCTTTGGTTGTTTCAGGTGATAATTGATCTTTAGGCCAGGCATTCACAAATGCAGAGGCTGCCTTCAATGCACTCACTAATTTACCATATGCATAGCCCGGATGCTCTACAACACCTTTTAAATGCACAGTAACTGAATCGGCAGAAAATGTTTCATCTTCAATAACCCCAAGATCAGAACCATCTAATGTATAACCGATATCGGCAGAGAGTTTTTCCATATCCACTCGATTCACTCCACGTCCGATCTCTTCATCGCAGGTAAACAAGATCCGAATATTTCCGTGAGGAACTTCGGGATGAGCCTGCAGATATTCCGCTAGAGCCATAATAACAGCAATGCCTGACTTGTCATCGGCGCCAAGCAGTGTCGTTCCTGAAGCGGTAATAATATCCTCACCTTTTTTCTCCTTTAAAGCTGGATGTAAATTGGGAGTCAATTGTTGACTTGGGTCATCAGGCAGAGTTATGTTTCCACCATTATAATTTTTGTGTACTATGGGCTTTACATCCTTTCCAGAACTATCAGGACTGGTATCCATGTGGCTGCAAAAGCATAAGGTGGGCACATTCTTAGTTGAGTTTGAAGGAATGGTTGCATATACAACTCCGTGTTCATCTATTTCTGCATCTTTAACGCCCAATTGTTGTAGTTCATCGACTAAATGCTGTCCCAGTTTCTTTTGCCGATCTGTACTTGGATATTTATCAGCTGGGGCTGTTGGATCAGAAGTAGTATGATATTTCACGTAGGTAAAGAAGCGATCTTTGATATTAAACTGTGGCATAAGAAAATCGTTTTGAATCTGAGTAAAAGTATAAAAAAAAGGGCGATTTATTATACCGTGAGTGCTGCGAAGTAGTCTCGTCTCGGTCACGAGACGAGAGATCCGCCGCGTGGGTCGCGCGATGGCCGGGAGCCGAGTGAAGCCCCGGAATCCCATATTTATGTGGGATGAAGGGGGGAATCTGAACGAGCTGCGTAGCATAACGACCCGAGGCTATAGGCTTTAGGTATAGCCGAGGGACACGGCCAAAAAAAAGGTCACTACATAAATGCAGTGACCTCATCAATTATAACTGTTAAAAAAGATTTACTTTTTCACCTTTAAAGTAATAGCCAAATCAAATTCGTCGTAGATGGTCTTATCACCTAAATTATCGAAAAATGATCCCGATCCGTATCGAACATTATATTTAGAACGATCAATTTTAAGATCTGCATTCGCTACTAACATTTCTCCTTCCTCTGTCATTTGTGCATTAAACGCAATCGGATTTGTATTATCTTTTATAGTCAGATCTCCCTTAATTCTATACTTACCACTTTCACCCATTGGAAAGGCTTCACTGATAACAAATTTTGCTTTGGGATGATCTTCAACACCGAAAAAATCGGGTGATTTCAAATGGCCTTCGAGTTTGCCTTTACTTTCTCCTGATAAATCAGTTACTGTGATGGATGTCATATCGACTTCAAAGTTTCCTCCTGCAATTTTATTATCTTTTATTCGCAACTCACCTGAAGATAAATTAACCACTCCGTCGTGCTGTCCTGTTACTTTATAGGCCTGCCATTTAATTTGACTGTCAGACAAAGAGACCTTATAAACACCATCTTCCAGATTAGAAGGAGCAGGTGTTTCTACCGACGGACTTAAACTAAGGGTGAATAACCCTACTAAAAAAGAGATCAATGTTAACATGTTTTTATTTTTTGAGTGAAACAATACTATTTAAATGTATATACAACTAAATTGTTCACGGCGACCGAAAATTATTCGCGAGAGCACTCTGGGCCTCGCAATTTATCGAGAAGTAGGTTGAGTTGAATTTCTTCTTTTTCGGTTAGATTATTTATTTTTTCTTGAACTAAGCTTTCCGTTTCAATAGAGGCCATATTAGCAATTTCCAGACCCTCTTTGGTAATAAATATATCTACTTTTCTTCGGTCAATTTCATTGGAATTTCTGGCTACATATCCTTTTGACTCTAGTTTATCTACTAAGCGAGAGGTATTTGAATTTCTGTCAATCATCCTTTGTGACAGCATTTTAAGTGAGGCCGGTTTCCCTTTACGGCCTCGAAGAATGCGTAAGATGTTAAATTGTTGCCAGGAGATATCAAATTCTTTAAAGATCTGATTCTGTTGACTGTAGAACCAGGAAGCTGTAAATAAGATATTGACTAAAGCCTTTAATCGTTCGCTACTAAATTCTTTTTGCTTTATTTCTTCCTCTATTTTCATTTAAGATAATTCCTTCTCTTCTAATAAATTTTAGATGAAGATTGTTTACTTAAATCCAAATAATAGGGGAGTCGCATTTGAACCCCAGTGAGACTTTCATACTCTTTTTTGATCTGATAGTGCGGAAAGGATTCCGATAGAAAAGACTCAATCTCTTTTTTAATGGCAGGAGACGTTCCGTTCCCCTCCCCAAAATTTTCAAGTAACATTTCTATAGGGTTTTTTGTCTTTGGATATTCCCTGATTTTATATTCTTCGAGACCGGCCAGTTCTACGCCTTTATCCAATGCGTTTTGCATATTTCCAATCTCGTCGACCAAATTTATTTCCAGTGCTTTTTTCCCGGGCCAAACTCTTCCTTGTGCGACTTCATGTACTTGTTCCACAGACATACCTCTTGAGTTGGCTACATGGTGCAAAAATTGCTGGTAGATGGAGTCAACAAAGGACTGATAGAAATCTTTTTCTGCTTCACTAAGTTCCTCTGCTACATTAAATGCACTTGCGTATGGGCCGGTGGTTACGGTATCAAAGGCAAGGCCGATTTTATCCTGCATGAGCTCTTGAGCCTGGGGAATAACTGCAAATACTCCAATGGAGCCGGTAATTGTATTAGGTGCGGCATAGATTACGTTGGCCGGTGCAGCTATGTAATATCCCCCTGATGCCGCAACATCTCCCATAGTAGCCACGACGGGAATATCCTTGTCGCGAATCAATTGGATTTCGCGCGCTATTTTGTCAGATGCAAGGGCACTTCCCCCTCCCGAATTTATTCGTAAAATTACGGCACCTATATTTTTCTTGTTTCTTATTTCGCGTAAAAGTTTTACATACTTTTCACTACTAATTGTACCGGGATCATTTCCCTCTACTACAATTCCGCCTTCCATGTAAACAATAGCGACTTCTTTATCACCACTGATATTGGCTATTTCTTTCTTGTTTTTGGTGTAATAGTTAGACATGGAAATAATATTAACCGGATCATCAGCCTTACCATGGATTTCTGTTCGAATCGCATTTATAAATTCATCACTATACACGACTCTGTCAACAAGTCCATTGGCAACGGCATCCTCAGTAAACTGAATTTGAAATTGATCCGCCAATTTTTCCAGTGCTTCTGGGCTGGTGTTCCGACTTTCTGCTATATCTTCTAAGAAAATATTATAAAGCGCACGAAGGTATTCACGTGTTTGCTCCCTGTTTTCCTCACTAATATCAGTTCTTCGAAGTGGCTCCGTTGCACTTTTGAAATCACCTGCATAGAATACTTTAGCTTCGATTCCAATTTTATCCAACATACCCTTTAGAAAAGGCACAGTAACGCCAAAACCTCTAAAATCAATACTTCCCGTGGGGTGAATATATATGCTGTCGGCGATCGATGCTAAGTAGTAAGTTCCTTGTGAATAGTAGTCGGCGTTGGCAAAAACGAATTTCTCGCTTGTTTTAAATTCTTCGATGGCAGCCCTCAAATCGTACGCGGAGGCACTGGCGAGTGTCGTTCCCGACAAATTAATATAAAGCCCTTTAATTTGATCATCATCCTTCGCATAACCAATGAGACGGATCATGTCCTGTAAACCGACTACGTTTTGATCGTCGAGAGAAAAAGAGAAAGGGGAAATATCTGTGTTGTTCGTTTTCTCAGGAACAATATCATCCAATTTGAGCTCAAGTACTCCCTCCTCTGGAAGGTCCACTGAGGGGTCCGAAGAGGATACAAAGGAAACGAAGCCTGCAATGCTAATAAAGCCAATGATACTCAATAATATCAAGGCGATGACCATGCCGAGGCAAGAAGCTAAGGTATATTTGAAGAAGTCTTTCATGAGATATGTTTATTTCGGATAAAAATACAATTATTATCATAAGTAAAGAACTGTGTTATATCAGGCCTCGTTATATTCGGATAAAAGGCAACATTTAGTGGATAAGTGATAATACCTTATCCTATTTCAAGCTCGTGAACTCCTTTTGGATAGGGTTGGAAAATGGCATTTTTTATTTGCTCGTAATCTGACCTATATTTTTCGAAGTCTAAGTCAGTTATATGGAGAATAAGTATGGGGTAGGGTACGTCTTGATTGAAATAAGAAAAATAAGCGGACTCAATGCGTTTGAGATATTCCTTCTGCAGGTCAATTTCAATACGACGATTCCTCTTTTTTATTTGTTCAAAAAGTTGGTCCACGGGTCTGTGGAGGTATACTAACAAATCGGGTTTGGGGAATAAATTTTCCAAAATCCCAAAAAATCTTAAAAACAACTGATATTCTTCGTCTTTGAGGTTTTTTTGTGCAAAGAGAGCTGTTTTTTGGAAGAAGTAATCAGACAGAATAAAAGGATAGAAGAGGTCTCTATCGATAAGGAACTGTTGTAATTGTTTGTACCGTTCTGACATGAAAAACAATTCCACAGGAAAGGCATATCGTTCAGGTTCTTTATAGAATTGGGGTAAAAAAGGATTGTCAGTGAATTGTTCCAGAATGAGCTGACAGTTATAGTCTTGTTTCAACATCTTGCACAGGGTAGTTTTTCCGGTCCCAATGTTTCCTTCAATGCAGATGTATTTATGTAAATTAGTTTCCGACATCAGATGTTTGTTTGAATAGCTCTACCGCCAAAGGATCCTCACATTGTTCATAAATTTGATAAACAGTGTGTTCTGAAATCGGATCTACAAAATTTGGAATGAGATCGATAAGCGGTTTCAAGACAAATTTTCGCTCTTTTAAGTAGGGATGGGGAATGGTTAAGTCCGAGGTGCCTATAATGCAGGAGTGGAAAAAAATAATATCAATATCAATTTCTCTGGGGCCCCAATTTTTTGCTTTCGATCTTCCGAGATCGTATTCAATCGATTTACAACACCTTAGAAATTTATAGGGATGGAGTTCAGTTCTTCCAACAACGGCCTGGTTAAGGAAAAAACCCTGTTCCTTGACGCCCCAGGGTTGGGTCTCGTAAACCGGCGAAAACTCCTGTGGCCCGCCAAACTTGTTTAGGAGCATTTCTCTGGCAGCCCTTAAGTATTCTTCTCTATCGCCCACATTGCTTCCTATGTGAAGTACGTACTGGAAGTTTCTTTGACCACTCACGACCCTAATTTTCGGAATTTCCGAATTTTCTTCCAATGGCTGCCATGTATTTATTCATTTCCTCACGAACGTCTTTAACAAGGAATATTAAACCAATCATATTTGGAAATACCATGGCCAATATCATGGCATCTGAGAACTTAATAACGGCTCCTAATGAGGCCGCAGATCCAATTACGATAAAGAACAAAAACAGGACCTTGTAAGCCAGGTCTACATTTCGACTTTTCCCAAACAGATACTTCCAGGATTGAAGACCGTAATAAGACCATGATAGCATGGAAGAAAAAGCAAATAAAATAACCGCAATCGTTAGAACTACGGAAAAGCCAGGTATAACGTCGTCAAAAGCCGCGGAAGTTAAATTAACTCCTCCCAATCGTTCACCTGTTTCGGTCAATATAACTTGATTGCCTTCAATAGCTCCGTAGACAAAAGCTCCATCCATATTAAAGAAAATAATGACTAATGCTGTAAGCGTGCAAATGAGCACGGTGTCGATAAAAGGTTCGAGTAGTGCTACGACGCCTTCTGAAGCGGCATATTTAGTTTTTACTGCGGAGTGAGCAATCGATGCCGAACCTACTCCAGCTTCATTAGAAAAAGCTGCACGTTGGAAGCCGGTAACAATCACTCCTATGAAACCACCAGCAATAGCGATAGGATAAAATGCCTGCTCTATAATCAGGTTGAATGCAGTAGGAATATATGTGTAATTAGCACCAATTATAATTAGAGCTGCTAATACGTAGATACCCGCCATAAATGGGACAACTCTTTCTGTCACTTTTCCTATTCGCTTTATCCCCCCAATGATCACAATGCCTACCAGAATGGCGAGAAAAAGACCAAATAGAGCCCCTGCGTATCCACTTTCGATATTAAACTCCTTTACAAATTGTGCTGCACTTTGATTAGCCTGAAACATGTTGCCGCCTCCAAAAGATGCACCCACACAAAGAATGGCAAATAAGACGGCTAATGTTTTTCCAAATCGAGGCCAATTTCGCTTAACAAAACCTTTGGATAAATAGTACATGGGACCTCCATGCACCGTACCATCCGGATCCACATCCCGGTATTTTACACCTAAGGTGCATTCAACGAATTTGGAAGACATTCCTAACAAGCCCGCAATAATCATCCAGAAGGTAGCACCGGGGCCTCCAATACCAATTGCTATGGCTACCCCGGCAATATTCCCGAGTCCTACGGTTGCTGAGACTGCGGCTGTTAGTGCCTGAAAGTGATTTACTTCTCCGTCTCTACTCTCATCTCGCACTGTTTCAGGTAGGTCTCCTTCTCTGGTGAACGAATCATCATCTGGTTTAAAATCCTGGGCTCCTTCCTTTTCCACAAAGTCAAACTTGCCCCGAACCACTTGTATCGCAAACGGTATTTTTCGGAGGTTTACAAAGCCAAAATAGACGGTAAAAAATGAAGCGCCCCCGATCAGAATGACCAAAACCAGCGGAATATCTACTCCAGCAACTGAAAATGAAGATAAAACAAAGCTTTCCCACCAATTTGCGAAAGGCTCGACTTTTTCGTTGATGGCTTTATCCAGCGAGCTCAGCCAGCCGCCTTGAGCTAATGCTAAAACGGGAAGCAAGCATACCGATAGAAGTGTTATAGTAATTCTCTTCGTCATAATTTGGATTTACTTTGCGCAATGGGAAAGCTATGATACATAAAAATTTGAAACTTTCCCACAATACCTTTTTGATTCTAATGAATCTTTGTAAAAAATCATGCATTTTCAGTTTGCTCTTCCGGCTGCAGAGCGATGGTGAGAAATTCCAAAAAAATTTGTAGTATTGGTATTCTATTTAGCAGCTAAATTCGAATATATGAGCAGACAGGTTACAGATACGATTCTCATGATAAGACCTCAACATTTTAAGTTCAATGAAGATACAGCTCAGGATAATGCCTTTCAGGAAAATCCAGAGGAACTTTCAGAGCTCGATATACAAAAGGAGGTTCTGGAGGAGTTCGATAATATGGTGATGATTCTTCGAAGAGCAGGACTTGAAGTCTTGGTTTTCGAGGAAAAACAAGAAACCCACAATCCGGACTCCATCTTTCCTAATAATTGGTTTTCGACGCATAATGACGGTAGCATTGTAACCTATCCAATGTATGCGCCCAACAGAAGGGGCGAACGCAATGAAAAAGTCATTGATTTATTGAATGAGGAGTTCCAAATTGATCAACGCTATTCTTTTGAGCAGTACGAAGATGAAAATCAATTTTTGGAGGGCACGGGATCTATGATTTTTGATCGACAGGAGCGAGTGGTCTACGCTTGCCTAAGTGAGCGCACACATATTCAATTGCTCGACAAATTTTGTTTGCTGAAAAACTATGAAAAGGTTTCTTTCGACGCTCTGGATCAAAGAGGAAAACCCATATATCATACAAATGTCATGATGTCCATTGGTTCTCAAATGGCCGTTGTGGGCTTGGAAACTATTGCAGACCCCAGTCAAAGAGAATTTGTCTTGCGTCGCCTTAATCAAAGTGGCAAGTCTGTGATCGAGATCTCACAGGATCAAATCGATCAATTTGCCGGTAATATGCTGCAATTGTATAGCCCTAAAAAGGATAAGCATTTTTTAGTCATGTCAGAAACGGCACAAAAATCATTAACCCGCCCTCAGTTAAAGCGCATAAATGATTACGCCACCGTTTTAAAGGTACCTATTCCCACTATAGAAAGAGTAGGAGGGGGGAGTGTTCGTTGCATGATGGCTGAAGTTTTCTTGCCTAGAAAAAAGGGATAATACACTCCTTTCGAAGATGATACCAATAAAAAAGGGAGCCAATTGGCTCCCTTTTTT
>CAZVFU010000017.1:0-32720 GCA_964626595.1 uncultured Saprospiraceae bacterium | reverse complement strand
CCGGATCAATAACGCGTACAAAATAGGTATTACCCACTTGAGCACCGCCCACGATAACACCATCATCTCCAGATTGAGATTCAGCAATAATATTGTTGAACTGCATATCCGTAGCCAACTGGACAATATAATCTCTATAACATCCGTAAAGTCCTCCTTCAAGAATCATATCGGCATTAATAACTGCTTCACAATTCTCATCAACAGAAACAAATACTTGATCATTACAAGCTAATGATGGCGAAGGATTTGAAAACTCATTTACTATAATGTCATAAGAGCAAGTAGACACATTTCCATTACAGTCTGTCGCTTCAAATTCTACTGTGGTAGATCCGATCTCAAATGTGCTTCCACTTTCAGGGCCAGAAGTTTGTACAATTTCAGAACCACTGCAAGCAGAGGAGTAGAAAACCGTTCCATTCCATTGGCGACTTTGAAAAGTCGAACCTGTAAATGCTGGATTACCTCTACCCACACCTGCAAAAATTTCAACATTGCCATCAGTGTAGGTGTTTGTACCATTTGTATAATCAACTCCTACACCAAACAAAGAATAGTTAGCGAGATTAAAATAAATACCAAAACTTTCACCAGGCTCAATTTCTAAACCACCGAAAGGAACAGGGGTTGGTGTTCCAGCTCCATTACTTACTACAGTTGTCTCTACGAACAAATCCCATGCACCAGCGTTGGTTTCATTCCCAACATAAGTGCCAGGTGTCGAGTAAAACTCTATATCAGCATTCTGACCACCCCCATCTACGTGAACAAGGAATGAATCTAAAATTATAGTTTCATTCGTCAAATTTGTAATATCAAACATATTACCCGCAAAGCCATTACCTCCTGCGAAGGTCGTAGTCAAGTCGCCCATTAATCCAACAGCAGCTCCTCCTCCGTCGCAGTTATCGAAAACCTCTGGAGAGAAGTTAACGATTTGATCACATTCGCCGGCATCCAAGTTAATTGTAACGTCATTACAATTCGTAAAGGTAGGTCCTTCTGTATCTTCAACAGTTACTTCAAATGTGCAACTATTGTCGGGATCGTTTTCCGGGAAAAAGGTAACTGTAGTCGTTCCAACCGGATAAACATCAGAAGCATTTTCAGAACCGTTGTAGTCATTAACCACTGGAGACTGCAAACTTGGATCGTCGGCAAAAACGACAAAATTATTGATCGCAAAACCCCAAAGTAATGAGATCGCTTCGCGTCCTTCGTTGTCAAACAAGAATCGAACCTGAAAATCTGCATTCATGTAATCGGTTACATCAACTTGTTCTTCTAATCCATAAGCGTCTTCATCCGTAACGGTAATTAAATTCACCCATTGGCTGCCGTCCCATACGTCAACGTTGAGCGCACCAAACCCACCAAAATCTTCCAATTGCCAATCGAATTGGATGTATGCGAACTCATTGGATGATAAATCAACAACAGGTGAGGTAACAGAGGCAATTCCGCCTGACTGTTGTCCAAGAGAACTGGAGTTCATATCAACTACCAATGCACAATCATTACCAAAAGCACCATCTGCTTCGGCACCAGATCCATCATCTCCAGGATAGGCCGTGCATTCAAATGAAAATAGGTTGTCGCCACAAGTAGATATTAATGTATCTGGATCGTTGGTGTTTTCAGCTTCAACCGTCCATCCGGCCGGCAATTCACAAGCGTCAAAATCTTCAGAAAAAACTGCTGAAAACTCTTGACAACCGATAACTTCCGGAAGTGGAACATCCACAAAAGCACCACATTCGCCGGGATCATTGTCAACAGTAATATTGTCTGGACAAATAATCTCACAGTCCGTTACGGGAGGCCCGCCAGCAGCGCTAGTGACCTCAATTTCAAATCCACACCGGTTAACAACCGTTGAAGAGCGGAAATTAAATGTAAGACTACCAGAGGTCCCTGTAAAAACAGTAGACCCAAATGTTGCTATAATAGCTGCAACGTCTTGTGTACCTGCCG
Source organism: uncultured Saprospiraceae bacterium (assembly GCA_964626595.1). Lineage (GTDB taxonomy): Bacteria > Bacteroidota > Bacteroidia > Chitinophagales > Saprospiraceae > JAWLFI01. Next base: position 30,743 of record CAZVFU010000017.1, on the reverse strand, counting down.
GCAAATCTCTACTATCAAAAATAGAAGGATCTGAGGTAGTTGTACCATCGTGGATTTCAAGCCAATCGAAATCTCCAAATATCTGCATGAAGAGTATATCTACTTCAAAAGCTCCCTCAAGTGTGGTCGGAGTTTCACAACCACTATTCGGATAATACCCATCAGCTACATCACCACTGCCGCCTGTGCAAGTCACTCCTGGAGCAGTGGGTCCGCCTGTGTCATAAAATAAATCGCCTTCACTAACCGTGAAAGTCTCTGTTGTACATTCTGTTGGCACGATTTGCGTCTGCCCGAAAGCCATAAGACTCGTGAGCAAACTCACACCAATCAAGAAAAGTTTTTGTAATTGTAAATTCATGGTTTATTGGTTTTTTATAGTTCTAATCATTTCAAATGTTTCTTCTAGATCAGAAATGTCATTTGACCGGATATCCCAGCCCTGGATAAAGCTGATCACGTCCTCAAGTGGGTTATCAGTTCCCAAATTGTTTCCCGTAGTATAGCTTTGAGAAGTTGAGTTCTCATCATCATTAGGTTGCATGACACCACCTTCGAGAAATGAAATAAATTCAGTTTTTATGTCCTTGCCTTCGAAAAAGGCAGACTTTACATGTGTGTAACCAGTAATAAGCGCCTGATTAAATTCGACATTCACATTGGCCGGTGGCTGGTTTAACTCCGTCTGCAAAGCTTCAATTTCGGCATCAAAGCCCGCTTCAATGTTTGCAGCTCCGACCTCCCCGAGGTCTTGTATAGTTTGAGCCTGCACTATAATACTCGACCCAAGTACTAACATAAACGCGAATGCAAATCCGCGAAAAATTCTTTTGGAAAATTTGATGTTCATAATCTTAATGGTTTATTGGTTTATTGGTTTTCTATTTAGATCACATTCACATGTGATTGCCGCAAAGATACTTTATAATATTGCTCAAAACAAATCAATTTTATTAAAGCTCCCTACGCATACTAAAAAATCATTCTTTTAGTCGGTTTCTTTACATTTCTTCAACATTGACCTGTTTATCATTGCTTGATTGTCCAAGAGTGATGCCAACGGTTAACTCATGACTTCCACTCGTGTAATTTTGTAAGGGGTTAAAAGAGGCATCGTAAGAGTAATACAGATTAAAATCTCCAATTTTAGTACCTAAAATAAATCCAAGTCTTTTCGATCCGCCCAATTGATAACTTAAACCTCCTGTTAGTTGTTCGTCCAAAAAGGAAACTAGCATATTTAGGTCTGCATGAACATCTTCAGGCCCCATAAAAACACGTTTCACAAGAATTGATGGGTATATTTTCATGTCATACTCTTCCAAGTCATACTTATACCCCGTAAACAAAGTGAAAAACTGAAAGGAGGTACTTTCGGGATTGGTCTCCACTGTAGGATTATCGATTCGAGCTCGCACCAGGTTGGGGAGCGAAAAAGCAAAGATGAAACGATCCTTTATTTCACCCCAAACCCCAAAACTCACATCAAAAAACTGTAAGCCATCAGCAGCTTCCGTCAGAAAAGGATCGTCGAATTGCACCAAGGGATTTAACAAAGTTCCCCCGGTAAGGGAAAATTGGTGGTACTCGGTCGACAGACCTATACCCAAATTAAAATCATCCGATTCGATCTGATAGGCGTAGGACAGCAATGCACGATATCTGTTTAAAGCGCCGAAGGTTTCAGCATTTGCCATAAGGCCTAGGCCTACATTGTCGTATATCCGGCCATTATAGCTCACAGTATAATTTCTGGGAGCCCCCTCAGTTCCAGACCACTGGTTACGATAATTAAAGAATAATTCATGCTGATCATTCAATCCGGTGGCTCCTGGATTAATAAGTACCGGATTGATCATGTACTGCGTATAAATACCTTGATCTTGTCCAGCGACCCATTGTAAGCCAGCCAGGGTTACTAAAGCAATTAATAATGCCTTTCTCATACCTATCTGTTTCATATTACCTTAAATTACGAAGTACGGTCACTGTACCTTTCTGCACTTCATCTTCAACTCCATTTGAAAAAATTCTCAATACCCAGATATAGGAGCCTTCCGGAACATCGCCTCCTGAAATATTATTGGTTCCTTCCCATTGATTCAAGTAATTGTCCTGTTCAAATACAAGCTGTCCCATCCTATTGAAAATTTGCAGCTCATTATTTCGATCTGGAGCACATTCGATGATCAGACGATCATTTCTTCCATCGCTATTGGGTGTGATGACGGGGATCGCCTGAAAACACTCGCCCTCTGAACAGGCTCGCACCTCATACGGAATCATCATCTCGCAACCATTAGCATCGCGAACAAACAGATTGTAACTTCCCACCGCTAAGTCTTCGTTTCTGTTATTCTCCGAAAATGAATTTCCATCAAAGCTGTATTCATAAGGGGCTGATCCGCCTGTTCCTTCAACCTCTATAAATCCATCTCCGCTAGTCGCACAACCCCGCTCAAGGACAGTTATCTCTATTTCGTCCGGCTCAGGAAGGACGACTACTCCCTCTTCGGTTTCTCCTTCAGAGTCTGAAATGGTATAGGCATATTCACCGGCGCATAGGGGATTGAGCTCAAAACCTTCACCATCATTCCAGCTAATTTCATAGGGTGGATTCCCGCCGAACACCTGCACCTCGATAAAACCATCACAACTGCCAAAGCAACTCACTCCATTACCATTGAAATCATCTACTGAGCTTTGTACACTTATCAATAATGTGCCATCGGTGACCGGGATGGGCCCAAAAACGCTTTCGCAGCCCTCACTATCGGTAACCGTGACGAAGTACAAACCTACAGTTAAATCGCTTAAGTCTTCATCCGTCGAACCCGTGCTCCACTCAAAAGTATAAGGTGAAGCCCCTCCTCCAGGATTAAGAGTTATAGCACCCGAACCGTTACCAGTGAGATCGTCAGTTATACTAGGGTTAATCGTTATAGGATCATTTTCTAAAATATCAAAATTCCGTTCAATGGATAATCCGGTCTCTGTGTCTGTTATCGTAACCTGACAGCTGCCTCCAGACAAACCACTCGCAACAGCAGTTGAAGAAGATGAACAGCTCCATTCATATGAAAAATTACCCGAGCCTCCATCAATAATAACCTCTGCACTTCCATCTTCAGCACCCGCACAGCTCACATCTTGCACAACAATATCGCTAATCGCGAAAATCAAATCTACCGGAATGCCCTCTTGAATCAGTTCACAACCTGATTCATTGTCTGTAATCGTAACGGAGTATGAACCCGATGATAAATCCGTAATCGGGTTTCCCTGTTGGGGCGGTGTCGTCGACCAAGAATAGGAAAAGTCTCCACTTCCCCCACTCATCGTAATTTCAATTTCTCCGTCACTTCCCAGAAACTCATCGGTAATAGCGATATCGGCCACGGAATAAGTGTTGGGACTTTCAATAGTAAAACTTGTATCTACCTGAAAGCCGTTGTCGGAAATAATCGTTACCGTATAATCCCCGGCGCATAAATTTTCTGCGGTCATCGAACCCGCCGGAACAGTTGTTGGTCCAGACCATTGAATATCAAATGGAGCTACTCCCCCGTCAATATTTAGGGCTATTTCTCCGTCACAGGCATCGCCACACGATTCCGGTGATATTTCGGGCGACAGGTTAAATCCGCAAACGATATTGATTTCAGATGATCGAATTAAAAAGGGAACTGGATTGGTCTGCGGATCCAGGGCCTCAAAACCATCAAATGCCGTATTATTTTCAATATTTGTGCTCGCTGGACAATCGCCTAAAGCCACAAAGCAGTATTCGAAAATTACAGTTCCATCATCCACGCTAATCCCCTGAGTGGAGTTATCAAACCAGGAGGCGCGAATAACGCCTTGATCAGCGGTTGTAGTATTGAAATTTCCACCGTCTAAAAACATTAAGTTAAAAGATCGTAATTCGACAAACTCAATCAGATTCTCATCAAACAAGATCTCATATGCAAAAGCAGTAATATCTTCAAAATTTCGGACAGTAACTGGTACACAAAATTCCTCTCCCTCGTTTAGCTGAACATCGCCCAGCGTAAACTCCAGACCATTAAATGCCCCGTCCCCTACGGTGACAGAACCAGGAACAGTCCTGGGTATTCCAGAAACGGGAGTTCCTCCCATATCAATCGCAATCTCAGCATTTGAAAAATCTATGGTGGAGGAAGTTCCATTACTTCCGATCACTGTAAAACATACATCAAAAATAACGTCTCCATCTGGGCTTGTTATACCCGCACCCGTAGGTGTATTCCAGGACAACCTAAGTTCTCCGGGAGATACCAAATTAAAACTCGCTCCTGACAAGCCGGGCAAATTGGGGTTTCGAACTTGCTCGTACTCCAAAATAGAGGCGTCATAAGTTAGAGTAAATTCGGCTAAAGCAACATCCTCGAAGTTTTGAACACTAATACTCACACAAACTTCATCACCCGGATCAGCCGTTTCATTCGAAGCAACAAAAGTTACGTCTGCATCCCCCATATTCCCGCAGTCTTCTCCAGGTATGGAAAAAGAGCCATTCGAAATATTAAAATCACCTTCCACAATATTGCCTGAGCCATCTAAAACAAAGACATCAATACTTTGAAAAGGATTGGACGGCTCATCAATCGAAATGTCTGTTTCATCACACGGATCACCAATCACATCTAAATCAATCGTGAACAGTACGGTCCCATCCGGCAAACTTGGCCCTGCCTGTGAATCCCAACTAAATAATAACTCTCCAGGTATTACAATGTCCTGATTGCCATCTAAACTAAAAGATGATACCGTTATATTTAAATCTCCATTTAAGTTACTAAGCCCCGAAAAGTCTAAAACTTCTTCATCCCAAAAGACCGAGAATTGAAGGCCAACAACTTGGTCGAAGTTAGACGTAGTAATATCTATAGATACTTGATCTCCGTTATTTCCACTTGCGCTACTCGCCAGAAAATCAACGGGAGTTTGCGCCTGAATCGTTACGTTAAACAGCATAAAAACCGCTAACATCCAGCATCCGGAAAGGTATCGCTTAGTTTCGTTCATAAGTTTAATTTATAAAGTCCAAACTTTATATCAATAGGCAAAGATAACAAGACTATAAATGATATCCCTATTATCATATAAATAATATCCTCATTTATATAAACATTCACATAAATCATACCAAAAAAAGCCTATTCCAGGTGGAATAGGCTTTAAAATTTCAATGATTGCTAATCTATAAAGAATCGCACTAATACTTGCTCACGAGGTGTCGATCCAGAATCTGGCCCTCAACATCGCGCAGAATTAGAATATAAGATCCCGAAGATAAAACACCTCCTACACGCCAACTCATTTGGGTATTTCCCGGGACCTCAACTTGCGTTTCACGTACAATCTGGCCCATAGTATTCACTAACTCCAATGAGGATGGGTTTTGGTCACCTCCATCCCATCGCAAGGTGATCACATCGGCAAATGGATTAGGATATACTGTAGAAGTAAAATCAGAGGACTCCTTCACAGAAACTAGTTTCAAAATATACGCAGAACCGTCGGCATCAAAAGCGCGTAACTCTATTGCGCCACTTTCTATCCATGCTTCTACTTCCGATGTCTGCATCGAAGCTATATTTAATCCAATCGTCCATCGTTCATTATTAGTTGTGGCAGCAGCACTATGTGCCAAAGCTCTTTGGTTGCCCATCAGTACCTTTGAAATACCCGCAATTTGAATATCGGTTATCTCCAGGTTCTCGCTCCAGTTCATTTCGTAAGCTACCCAATTGAAATCATTAGGAATAGATCCTTCTATAAGCAGGTGTTCGCCATCCTCTGACGCAACGACTTGAGCAGGAACCCTGATTAGGCGATCGGATCGCAAATCTACTCCTGGTGTCGCGGACCTGTCAATATCTCCTATTTTTATTCCGATAAAGTCGCAAGCATCCGCCAACTTGGAAGGGGAGTTCAGAATTATTTCCTCTTCAATCGCATGAGGATCATCCTCTAGGCTCGGTTCAATGCGAGCATCGCGGAATCGCCATGAATTGTTATTTGGAAAATCCGAACGATTTCGCAGTAGGACATCCCGCAGTGCGATCATGTCGTGCGCATTCACCCTGTCATCGTGGTTGATATCTGCGGCAATGTATTGTTCGGGCCGGTCAAACGGTTCTAGACCTAAGATATGGAGCTGCATTACATAAAGATCGTATGCGGTGAGCCCAAGATGGAGATTATGATTGGAACTTGGCCGGACTCTAACGTCATTCATGAATGGCGGGTCGAACATTTTAAAATCAAAATCTCCTTGAAAGTTTGAGATTGCTGACGACCCGACAGGCAAAAACCCATGATCTACCTCCACATCAGCTGAAGGAACAGAATATCCGTTGGAGGTCATCAGATTACCACTAACAACACTACTCGTGTCAGGGCAAGTTCCTCTATTGTCCTGTATGGATAAGCTCGTTATGCAAAACTCTTGATTCCCCGCTTCATCAGTAACCCAGACTTCTACGTCGTTCAGCCCTTCGTGCTCACATGTAAACACTCTGGTGGTCTGCGTAGTATCAGAGGAGAAACTGACGATTAAATTTTCATTGGGTGTACAATTATCAAAGCTACCTCGGTTAAATAACTCCGCTTCAATTTCTATCATTCCGTTTACCGGCATTACAACCGTGGCGAGTCCGTCAATACAAACGGGGGTCGGCTTTTTACAATCCTCCACAGTAACTAAATAAGAACAGGTGCCCATATTTCCACAACCGTCCAGCACTCTCCACAAAACCCGATGTGTTCCAAATGGTAAATATCTTTCAATATGACTTGTAGTGCCCTCAATGTCCCATTTTCCACCAGGGTTATTATTATTGATATCAATATAAAATTCATATCGCAAGTGCTCTGCGGGGGTACAATCCTCAATGGTAGGGCTCAAGCTAACAAAACCCGTGCATTCCTGAGTGTCGTCCGTACAAATCGTAACATCCTCACAACCGGATACAAACTCAGGGTCATCATCATCTCTAACCTTGATAATCTGAGTATGCTCACAAATCTTATGCGTTCCATTTGTTCCACACCAATCCAACACTTTCCAGGTTCTCAGAATTTTATAACAAAAGCCTTCCACAACAGAAAATACGTCATCTGAATAATTCGTAGCAATGATGCTTCCACATCCCACATTATTAAAAGATGGGCGCCCTGTATTGTCAGGGTCCGTCATGGCAGCATGACAAGTATTAATTTCAACATCATCTGGCCAATTAATTTGGCTGCAATTAAATGGTTTGTCGCGCTTGATAAAAATTTTCTGTTCACAGCTTGCAATAACGCCACCCTGACCGGTAACCTTAAATGTGCGCAGGATGTGCCCACCGCCGCAATCTGTAAAATCATCGACATGCTCGGTAATCGTAATGTGCCCACAATTACCAGAAGCAAATCCATCATAGCCAACAAAACCATTGGGGTAATGTGAATTGTATACATATATCGGCTCTCGATCTGCGGGGTCTGACACCACAGTGCCAAAATCAGACAAATCATTTATATCTAAAGGATAATCACAATCGATTGAAATATCTGGTGGACAATGTAAAGTCGGAGGCAGTTTATTTTGGACCGTTACATGGACCATACATTCATTCGTCTGACCATTTGAATCCGTTACCCGCAATACGATGGTGATCGGGTTATTTGCTATATCTGCACAACAAAATTCTACAAAATCTCTAAACTCTGTATCGTCTGCCACACCAGGAGGACAATCCCCGGGATTCATTCTTCGCACCTGTATATCCACAACATCACCACAGTCGGAATACGAGCCATCATTAAAGGTCGCACCAAATATTTTTGCCGTTCCATCAATACCCAAAGCCACCACCGTATTTTGATCGCAAATAGCGATGGGGCCATTTCCACCACCACTCGTTACTGTAAGGTGGATTTGACAGGAGGTAGGATGTCCTCCACAGGGATTCTCCACCGTATATGTTACCGTATATGTTCCGACGTCTAAACCCGAAACAATGAAACGACCATTGACCTCACTAATAATTCCACCATTTACACTGACAGTATATAAAGGTGTACCCGAACACCCTGAACCTATAATGGGTTCGGGTAATTCCACGACAGCACCGCAGTCATAACCACCCGTCACCGTAATATCCGAGGGACAATGTATGGTCGGAGCAGAATTATCCTCTACCTCAATCACTTGTATTTCTTCTCTGATATCCCCGGAGCAATTATCCATCACAGTCCAGGTCCGCAAAACTTTAAACCCACCACCACATAGCGGAATCTCGTGATCATTAAAATAAGTCCAAAAATCACATACCTCTTGCGGATAAATCGCTTGCCCATCTATAGTTGGAACGCCCGCTTCCACAGGATCCGGATATCCATTCCCATTCAGGTCCCAGGAAGAATCATTACACTGAAAAGCCGGCAATGACAGGCCATCCCTATTTGCAGGAAAATCTACAGCCGACAAACTCTCGCGCTCATATTGAATAGTCTGCGTGCAAGGACTACTTTCATTTCCCGAAGCATCGACTGCGATATACGTAATGGAACGAATCGCTGTAAATGGACTGGAACAAGGCTGAGAATTAATATTGTCGCTTAATATTTCAATTTCCGGATTCGGATCGCAATTATCATCTACCAAAAAAGTAGGAACAGCATTGGGATCCAGCTCAGAACAGGAAGCCGTTACGCTCGGCTGACAGTCTATCGTAGGTGCCAATTTATCTTCAACAAAAATCTCCCCCCAACACGAATTACCGTTTAAAAACACTCGCACTTCCAGGGTCTGACCTATATATGAACCGTCCACCATATCGCCGATGGGCTGACCCGAGGCATCAAAAATGGTGACCATGTACGGACAGCCCGCTCCAGGGGCCTCCAAAATCATATCCGGCGTAATCAAAGCCGAACAGTTTGGCCCTAGCGACACGTTGATGAGATCGTTGCAGGCCAGGGGACAATTCTGCCCGAGAGAGGATGATTGGCTCAATACAAGAAAGCCCAGACTGAGCAGAAAATAGTAAATACGCTTCATATGTAGACAGTTTTAATCTTTATGTAGCTCCAAATATAAGGATTACCCAACAAAAAATCTTGATTTGTTCTTAAAATGTAATTTCTTTATACATATTACACATATATTTAATACGAAATGAGCTTTTGGGCGCATCCCCCGTTTCTACTCGTTCCAAACCCGAGTAGAAACGGGGGTCAGGCTATGCGGTGCTATCGGTCTCGGCTGAAGCTAAGTCAAACTCCTCTGGTCTACTTCTTTTGCAGCCATTATCATCTAATCATAAGTTTCGTCTGTCAAAAACTCACCCGAGACCCCGCCCAGGCGGGCACCTCCTATCCTTTGCGCAAAACATCCGGATTCATAAAATGCGAACGGCATAGATGAGAGATTAATGTCATTTGAACCCCTCCTCCCAGGCTATAATATTCGTAGGAGGTCAACTACACATATATAAATTTTTCTATATTAGCGCTTTATATAATTAACATGAAAGAAATTCGACGGCAAATAACCGTAGGTATAGCAGATGAACAGCCCATAGTGGCAAGTGGCATAACTTATTTATTGCAACATCAAATGCCATTCCCAGTCGACATCCGTTGGATGGCCCATTCCGGACGTACCTTAATGGAACAGTTGCGAAAAAATCCGGTCCAATTGCTGATCACGGAACTCAAACTATCCGAAATAGACGGTCTGGACCTTATTGAACAGATAAAAGAAACCTACAAACAGACCCGAATTTTGGTTCTATCCCAGTATAGGCACCAAAAATTTGTAAAAATGGCTTTTGCCAGCGGTGTAGATGGATTTGTGCTTAAAAGTTCGTCTCCCTCAGACCTCATCCAGGGTATTTCACAGGTCATTCAGGGCAAGGTATATATGGGAAAGAACGTGAGTCTAGGCCCGAAAGGGAAATCCACCCAAAACGGATCAAGCCGGGAGAAAGAGTTTCAAACCATGGACCGATTCAAGGCTCAAAATGACCTTACAGACAGAGAAAGGGAAATTTTGAAAAAAATAGGCTCCGGCCAAAGTGTCAAAGAGATTGCCGCCGATTTATTTATATCTGATCAAACCGTATCGGCCCATAAACGCAATATGATGCGTAAATTTGACGTGCACAGCAGTCGAGAACTGATAGAAACATCAAAACGACATAATTTGCTGTAGTCTACGCGCCAAAAAAGAAATTGGGAACTCTTCTGGATTTGCTGATATAAATACATACCGAATAATTCAAAACGCTCTTTCCGTTTTAGCTCCATGCTGACGAATACAGCCCTACCGTGAGGGATAGCAGTGGTAGGCGGAGGCACAGGCGCCCAGCAGCCGTAAAGCGAGGAGGTGACCGGAAGGAAACCCTACGCAGCTATATGGATGCGGGCGCATGCGTCTCCGACTAGGAACGGATAGCCCGCCCCCGAATTGCCTTACCAGGCACTTCGGGGCACGGCCAAATGATGATCCCGAACCAAAGTTTCTTAAAAAAATTGACCTTTTATTCGATTCATATCGTTATACTATATGAAATATAATAAGTAAGTATAAAAAAGACCTCCTTCAAATGAATTTAGGCCTATGAACGATATTTTTTATTACTTTTGAATTATAACCTGCAACAACTTATTGACTATGAAAGATCACAGACTACCTATTATTGCCAGACTTACTATTCTGGCTTTTTTCATGCCGTTTTTTTCCCTTTCTGGGCTTTCGGCACAAACGCTTTTCGAAGCGGTGGAAGCCGAAGGAATTACTTTTTCTGAACGAGCCATCCATGAGCCAGAAGATTTTGTAGCGTATCGCGCGAACGATTCGGATCTTCGGTCCGCCTTGAAAAAAACCATTCCCAATGAGGGCCAGATCGAACTCCCCCTGCCTTCCGGTGAGTTAATCCCTGTCCAAGTTCGACCGTATCGTGTGGCTGAGGGTGGGTTTTACAAGCGGTTTCCTGTGATTCAGACTTTTGAATTCACAAGCATCTCTGGAGACATTAAGGGATTTGGCGCGATGTCAAATCACGGACTCCATGCTGTAGGTCAAGGTCCGGAAGGTCAGTTTTACATTGATCCTACGCGAAAAGATATAGAAAACAAGACTTATGCGATCTATTACACCAAAGATTATGCTCTGCCCGAAAATCAGCAGCGCTTCTTTTGTGGAAATGGGGAGTCTCTGGATGAAATCCCAGAGCCGGGAATTTCTATCTCTTCAGAAAAAGCCAAAGCGGGCGCAAATCAAGATCGCCCACCTCTTCGCCAATATCGCTTCGTCGTAGCAACTACGGGAGAATATGCTCAATTTCACGGAGGAACTAAAGATGATGTAGCTTCGGAATTAGTTAATTTAATGATACGCGTAAACGAGATCATGCGAAGAGAGTTCTCTATTGAATATATTCTCGTAGATAGAACAGACACTATGTTCTTTTTAGATCCGGAAACGGATGGTTTTACGAATGGGAACACTTCTACTCTCATCAATCAGGTCAATTCGATCATTGCTCAGTATTTTGATGATGGGGAATATGATTTGGGGCATGTTTTGTGTACCGATGCCGGGGGATTAGCCTCAGTGAATGGAGTGTGCAGTCCTTCCCGAAAACGCCGAGGAGTATCCTGCGATGATAATCCGATAGGTGATCGCTTTTTTGTGGAATTGGTGTGCCATGAGATGGGCCATCAAATGGGATCCAGACACTCCTTCAATCACTGTCGGGGAGAAAATGAGAACTTACCCACGGGATATGAGCCCGGCAGTGGTACAACGATAATGGCTTACGCAGGCTTGTGCGGAAATCGCAATGTTAGTACTGTTACTGATCCATATTATAATATAGGTTCTATAGAGTCGATCGTAGCCTATATGCACGAGGGCCCTGGAGCAGATTGCGCTGAAGAAACGGAACGCCCGGGACAGGTTCCAACTTTGGATTTCCCTTTTGACGCCAGCGTCCCTGCTGTGATACCGGCCTCTACGCCTTTTGAGTTGACCGCGGATGTTACAGAAGAAAACCCAGATTTATTATTTTGTTGGGAACAGTATGATGCTTCCCCTTTCAATTGCAACACGAATAACCCAACGGACAATTGTCCTTTGTTCCGCTCCCTTCCGCCCACAACAAATCCGACCCGGGTATTTCCGCGCATTGAAAATTTGGTAAATCAAACTACTAACCGATGGGAGAGGTTGCCCGATTATTCGCGCTCCATGAAATTTATGTGCACCTTACGGGACTGGGATCCTGAAGGGGGAACATTGGATTGGGATTTAGTTGAGATGGAGGTTGATGCGGATGCCGGACCTTTCACCGTAGAAAATATTTCGGGTACGTATGACATTGGAGATCAGATTGAGATTGTTTGGGACGTAGCCAATACGGATCAAGCACCCATTTCCTGTGAGCAAGTGGATATTTATATGTCACAAGATGGCGGATTCACCTATCCACATCTTTTAGCAGAGGGTGTTCCGAATTCAGGTAGTTTAACGATTAATGCCCCCGAATTGCCCGCAGCGAATGCAAAAATAAAGGTGAAAGCCAGTAATAATTTTTTCTTTAACATCTCAGGATCTACATTCCGGATTCGCACGCCTTCGGCGCCAGGATTTACGGCTTCCTTTCCCTCGTATTTTGAGCAGGTTTGCTTGCCGAATGAAGGAACTTATCGCATTGAAACCCAGCCGATCCTGTCCTTTGAGGAAGATATTGTCATAGCAGACATTGAAGGTCTACCTGCGGGTGCCAGCTGGGAAGCCACTCCCACTTCAGTACAAGCCGGTGAAGAAATGACGATATCTATTGATTATGGTCAAGCAGAGAAACAAGATTTGCGCCTGCAAGCCGTATTAGCTTCTACTTCAGAGGATACGATTCGAGTTGAGCTTCAAACCCAAGTCATTTCCAATAATTTTTCAGATTTGGATTTAATCGATCCTCCCCTGAATCAAGAAAATACATCGACGGTTACCGATTTCACATGGACGGAATCGAATGATGCCTTAGAATATCGGATCGAGTTATCGACCAGCCCATCTTTTGATCCTATTTCAGCCGAGGCCGTTGTTGAAGGCCAGGAAGCCAACTTCAACGCACTCCAGGGATTTCAACTCGAGACGGGGATTACCTACTATTGGCGAGTGATCCCTATCAATGAGTGCGGGGATGGAACGTCATCAGAAATATTTGTTTTACGAACCGGGGCTGTTAGTTGTGAGCGATATAGTGCTATTGATTTACCTAAGTCTATATTACCGACTTCCAATGCTGTAGCAGAGTCTGTCATCAATATTTCAGAGCAGGGAACAGTTGATGCTGTCGAAGTGAGGAATCTAAGAGGAACACATTCTTTTATAGGAGAAATGAGAGCGCGGCTCGAAAGCCCTTCCGGAACCGCTGTCCGCCTATTCACGGAGGAGTGTTTCAACCTAACGGATTTCAACGTCAACTTTAGCGACTTGGCTGCCAATGAACTTCAGTGCCCTTTGACCGGCGGGAACACGTATCTTCCACAAGATGAATTGGGGGCCTTGGCCGGTGAGCCGATTCAAGGAGAGTGGAAGCTCATCATAGAAGATCGAACGGCTGGAAGTGGGGGTTCTTTTCAATCCTGGGAATTAGAGTTATGCGGGGCCTTATCATCGAGTGCGCCGGACTTTAGTAAAGATACCTTGTATGTCGCCCGGGGAGAGGAGCAGTTCATGAAAAACACCAACTTAAGGGCTCAAAAGAACGATTTGTCCGAGTTTGATATCACATATACTTTAGTAGATGAACCCAAGCAGGGTGTGTTGAGCTATGGAGATGATGTCCTTCAGGCGGGAGACCAATTTAACCAGTTTGATGTCAATCGCTGGTACCTTAGATATGAGCACAACGGTTCAGATGAGGATCGGGACTTTATCACCTTTGTGATTGAAGATTCGGATGGCGGTTGGATTGGATTGGATACGCTCCCGATTAAGGTTGATGCTATTCTGCAATCAGAAACAGCCAGAACTTCATCTTTTAGAGTATATCCCAACCCGACGTCAGGGGCATTTTTCGTATATCCACCAAAGGGCCTTCGACAGGGCGAACTCGAAATTATTGATGCTCAGGGTAGATCGGCATACACCGAGAACCTCAGCGGAGCAGATCGCGTTAAAATAGCTGGAAAGGGCCTATTACCCGGCTTGTATTTTATTCAGCTCAAGAATAATGAAGAGCGTATCACGCAAAAACTTATTATACAATAATGTTTTTGTGAACTCAGTTTTACAAAAGAAAACACCTAATCACTTTTAATTAGAACATCCTAAGCTATGAACCCACAAATACGACTCTATTTGTTAATCCTGTATCTCATACCTATGGGGATGCACGGACAAGGTCTTTTTGAACCTATTGATCAGGAAAGCGTATCGTTTGACAATCGGCAACTCTTTGAACCTCGTATTTTTCAGGGTTATCAGGTTGACGAGGCCGACTTGCGAACCCAAATTGAGAAAACTATAGGTACAAATGTTGCCATTCAGATCCCACTTCCTAATCAAGAGGAAGCTGAGTTTAGGCTGGAATTTCACGCCATATCCGGTCCTGAGTTTTACGAGAAATTTCCCGGTATAAAGACCTTTAAGTTAACTCAAATCAATGGAGATTATGTTGGGTTTGGCGATATGACTGGGCATGGTTTTCACGCTGTTCTTCGGAATGAGGACGGTTCTGTGTATATCGATCCCACTGATAAAAACCGTGGAACGGCTACTTATGCTGTGTACCATGTCAAAGATTACGATCGTCCGGAAGAATACGAAGTATTTGAATGCGGGGTAAACGATCTTATGGATGAACCAGAAGATCCAGGTGTAGAAATAGAAAGGTCGTTAGAACGCGGCCAGTCGATGTCAAGAAGCCAGGGGTCCAGTGCCAATGTGCCTCTGCGCCGTTACCGAATGGCTCCTATAGCTACTTATGGCTATTCAAATTTCCATGGTGGTACATTAGAATCAGTAGCCGGAGCCCTCACGACTATGCTCATCCGAGTTAATGAAGTTGTGCGCAGAGAATTTTCGGTGGAGTTTGAATTTATTGAAGAAATAGACTCCTTGATCGTTTTGGATCCAAACAACAATGAGCTGACGGATGGAAACACGCAGGCGCTCATCAACGAAGCGACTCCATTTATAATCCGAAGAGGCATATCCGGAAGTCTGTATGATGTAGGTCACGTTTTTTGTACCAATGCAGGTGGGCTCGCTCAGGTAGGTGCAGTATGCGCTCAAAACGGCAAAGCGAGAGGAGTATCTTGCGGGTTTAACCCGGTAGGTGATAATTGGTATGTAGGCCTTGTAGGACACGAGCTCGGACACCAAATGGGATCCTTCCACTCATTTAATTTTTGCCGTGGCCAAAATGAATCTCTTGCCTTTGGTTTCGAACCTGGCAGTGGAAGTACCATTATGTCCTATGCGGGGATTTGTGGTTCTCGAAATGTGCAGAGTAATAGTGATCCGTATTACAATATTGGATCAGTAGAATCCATCATTGGGCATATGCACAATGGAGTTGGGGATAATTGTCCAGAAAAAATTCCGCAGAATAACCCCATGCCGAATATCACCTTGCCCTATGGTGATAACTCTGATTTGACTATACCCATTAGCACCCCATTTGAGCTAGAAGCAGAGGCTGAAATACCTGGAAGCGAAGATATATTGTATACCTGGGAGCAACGAGATGCAGGATTGAACAATTGTCCTCCTGGAGAGCCGACAGGTAATTGTCCGACATTTCGATCATTTCCTCCGACAACAGATAATAAACGAGTTTTTCCCCGAATTGAAGATATTATTTTTAATCAGTCCTCCGATTACGAGGTCCTACCTGATTATTCAAGATCAATGCGATTTAGTTGTACAGTTCGGGATTGGAACCCAGCAGGTGGTGTTATTGCCTGGGATTACGTTTCCTTTGATGTGACGGACAACGCCGGCCCCTTTTCTGTTGACCCGATTTCCGGCACCTATGAAGTTGGTGAGGCCATCACCATATCCTGGGATGTAGCCGGCACCGATGAGGCCCCCGTCAATTGTGAAACAGTAGATTTATACTTATCATCCGATGGCGGCTTTACAAGCCCGACTCTGCTTCAAGCAGGGGTGCCAAATACAGGATCTTATACTTTGAATTTACCTCAAATTACGACAAGCTCAGCTAAGATCAAGGTCAAAGCCAGTGAAAATATATTTTTCAACATCTCTCCATCTACTTTTAATATTGTGGATGCTACAGAGCCCGGGTTTATTGCTCGTGTAAATCCTGTACTGCAGCAGGCCTGTCCCCCAGCTTTAACGACTTACTTAATAGAAACCGAGGCTTATGGGGGCTTTGAGAATACCATTGAGGTTGCTGAGATTATCGGATTACCTGCTGGAGCCAGCTTTCAGTCCGATCCTTCTGGAATATCTCCCGGAGAATTGACTGAATTGGAGATTGACTGGGGCAACAGCCCGGAGGGGATTTTTGATTTAGAAGTTGTTTTGACAGCAAGCGGTGCAGATACTGTTTTCATGCCAATCCGGTCACAAATTGTAACGAACAATTTCGATGATTTGAGAGGATTATTTCCAGAAGCGAATGCAGAGAATGTAGCCCAGTCAACTCAATTCAGGTGGGCGAAATCAGACGATGCGAACTCGTATCGGATTGAATTGGCTGAGAGCCCTAATTTTGAGTCTTCAACGATCATCCTCAGCGAAGGCCTGGGTGATGTCGATGAATTTAACACTAGCGCGCTTTTGCCTACCAATACTTTGATCTATTGGAGAGTAGTTCCCATCAACAGTTGTGGTGAGGGGACACCTAGCCCAGTTCGAGTATTCCAAACGGTGCAATTAGATTGCCAGAGTTTCACTTCTGTGGATGTTCCTAAAGTAATCAACGCAGCCGGGAATGGCCAAACTCGGTCACGCCTTCAAATATTCGAATCGGGTTCTATTGCGAATATCAATGTAAATCGACTGCGAGGAACTCACCAATTTATTGGGGATATCACGGCCGAACTCAAAAGTCCGGAAGGAACGATCGTCACTCTTTTTGAGAACAGATGTTTTAACAGCACGGACTTCAACTTATCACTCAATGATGCTGCCAGTACGGAGGTCATTTGTCCCCTCAATCAGGGGCGAACACAACGTCCTAAAGATTCGCTGTCCATATTAAATGGAGAGGAGTTGTCTGGAGATTGGGAAATTCTAATACAAGACAGAACCCCGGGTACTTCTGGCCAACTACAGGGTTGGGGACTCGAGGTGTGCGGAAGTATAAATGTAGAAAAGCCCAGTTTAAGCCTAGATACAGTTTATGTTTCATCCGGCGGGACACAGTTTATTCGCCCGCAGAACCTGACAGCTGAAAAGGCAGGAAATAACGAATGGGATTTTAAATATACTGTTGTTGAAGCTCCACAGCGGGGTGTGATTAAGCACGGCGAAGAAACGATCGAGCCTGGCTCTGAGTTTTTTCAATTTGCTGTTAATTCCTATCACCTTGTATACGAGCATGCGGGAATGAGTGATGAATTAGATTTCTTTTCTGTCGTACTGACAGATAAAGACGGCGGATGGGTAGGTATTGATACCGTATATGTAAAGGTGGACGAGGTACTATCAGACGAGACGGCCATCAATCGAGAATGGAGTGTATTTCCAAATCCAGCGCGGGATTTCGTAAATGTATCCCTTCCCGATCGTCCACGAAGTGGAGATCTCCATTTAGTCAATATGTTTGGGCAAGTGGTTGAACGAGTTCAATTGAACGGAAGTCCGTTATATTCTATTCCAACCTATGACTTACCTAAGGGCATGTACCATTTACGAGTCATTTCAGAGGGTGAAAAAGCTAGCCTGAAAGTGATTGTGCAATAAACAGAAATAGCTTTTACAACGAAGAGAAGGATGGGACCCGATCAAGGCAGGTTCCATCCTTTTTTAGTATATAGATATTGTTGAAATACCGCCCGGGCTAATAAGAATATCAGTAAGCTCGCCCACAATCCATGGTTTTCATATCGAACACCTAAAGTAAATACAGCTATCAGATAGACAACTAAGGCCGCGATCATCGCGTTGCGCATACTTTTGCCGGCCGTAATGCCGACAAAAATTCCATCCCATATATAGGAAGCAAAGCCCGCAATAGGTAGGACAATCATCCACGGTAAAAAGATAGCGGCGGTCGTTTGGACGGCTTCAATATCCGTAAACAGAGAAATCAAAGGGCGTCCCATAAATCCATAAATACTTGCATATAAAAGAGCCAGCACCCCGCCCCAAAAAAAGCTCCATTTTACGGCCAGTTTAAAGCGATTTTCCCGGACGGCTCCGCGGTATTTGCCACTTAGGCTTTCAGCCGCATAAGCGAAGCCATCTACACCGTAAGACATCCAATGTAAAAATTGAAGGAGAACCACATTGGCATCTAATACGAGTGCCCCGTAGTTGGCACTTCGATTGTAAAAAAAACCAAAAGCAAATGACAAACACACTGTACGGATAAAAATATTGGCATTTAGATTAAAAAAGGGCTGAAATGCCGCCCACTTCCAAAACCCATCTCTTAATAAATCTAGCCAATGTTTTTTATAGCGGTATACCCATAATAGAATCGCAGCCATAAGCCCCAAATACTGAGCGACTAATGTACCCCATGCCACACCCTGAATGCCCATATCGTAGTAATTTACCCACAATACACTTAAAGCAATATTGGTAATATTGATAAAAACGGTTAGAATTAAGGGGTACAGTGCATTCTGCATACCAAAGAACCAGCCCATCATTGCATATAAGCCGAGTGTAGCCGGAGCAGCCCAAATTCGGATATGGAAATACTCCAGTGTGAAATCCATATGAGTTTCCGGAGTGTTAAGCAAATAAAAGCCGAAGGGGCCAATAACACTCTGAGATAGTATTAGGATAAAGCTAATGGCCCAGGCTACTGCTAGTGATCTTGCCAGGTTTGTCATTATTTCCGGCCGATCAGACCGTCCATAGGCCTGAGCCGTTACACCGGTAGTTCCCATTCGCAAGAATCCAAAGTTCCAGTATAAAAAGTTAAAAAGCATGGCTCCCAAGCCAACAGCCCCCAGGTGAGTTGATGATAAATGCCCCATAAGGGCCGTATCTACAGAACTAATCAGGGGTACAGAAATATTACTCAGGATATTGGGTCCTGCGAGATTGAATATTTCGCGGTTTATTTTCCTATGTGCTGGCATAAAAAGCCAAATATGGTGTAAAGTCAGGAATAAAAATAGTTTTACGCCTTCTAAACGCGTTAACATAAAAGAATGCAAATCACAATAGTTAAGACAAAAGGGTATTTATTACCTTTGGATAAGTTTAGTTTTTAAACTGCTGACAAAAGAGCTCCAATTTTTATACCCAACTTTTACTATGGCGCCACTCGAAGAAAGACATTCATGGTTTGAGGATCTATGGGCTTTTATCAAAACGAAAAGGCTGTGGACTCATCTTTTCATTATCTTACTCGTCAGTTTCATATTGATCTGGTCCGTATTTTTTTGGCTGGATCACTTTACTCGTCACGGCCAAAAATTGCTCATTCCAGACTATACCGAAAAACCCATTGAACTGGCCGCATCTGATGCTTCAGACCGCACTTTTGAAATCGTAGTCACGGATTCCGTATTTTTTGTAGGAGAAGAAGGAGGCATTATAAAACGACAAAATCCGAAGCCGGGATCCAAAGCGAAAGAGGGAAGAAAGATATATGTCACTGTGACCAAATATCAGCCAGAAATGATTTCGATCAGTGCCCTTCCCCCTCTCTATGGGGAAGTTTACGAAATCAAGAGCCGGGAGCTTGCTGTGGGCTTTGATTTGCAAACCGAGATCATTGATGAAATCTACGACCCCGGACCCGAAGGTCATATTATGCAGGTCTTACATGAAGGGCAGCTTATCATCAGCGAAGAGCATCGGAATAATTCGTATGAAGTTGAAAGAGGGGAAACGCTATCTATAGTGGTATCAAAATCTACCGGAGGCATGACCACCATCCCTGATCTCAGGTGCAAAACTTTACAGGAAGCCCGGTTTCAGTTGTCTGCAATGCAATTGAGTTTAGGTGAAATCGAGCTTATTGGGGCCACAGATGATATGGATCAGGCCTATGTTACGGATCAAGTGCCCTTTCCTCTGGAGGACCCTGAAGAAAATAAAATGGAAAGGGGCGGCCCCATTAATCTGTGGGTGTCTCCCATCCGTCCCGGTTACTGTGATTCTCTCCAAAATGAATAGGAATATTGAAATCTAGTCCCTGGTATTGGGAAATTAAATACTTCCAGAAGATATTTTACGTTTCAAGGTAAATGAAGAGCATGAAACCATTTTTCACTACCGTATTTTTTGCTATTGCAGGAATTTCTACCTTATGGGGACAAGTTCAGATTGCTCCATTAACGCACAACCCCAAGCTGGCAAAGGAACAGTCAGGTCAACTTCTTGCATCTTCGTCATATGCCGATGTCGTCCAACTAAATGTTCAGACCCTGAAAACAGATAGCGTTTGTATCAGTTTGTTTTTGATAAATGAACCGTTTGATCGACTGGAGTACGACCCCGTCGGCATCATAGGAGGAGATATAGAAGTCAATGAAAACTGTATTACTTTTTCTGCCGGTTTTATCCAATTTCCGGTTGTGGACTCTATTGATCTTTTTCTAATCGATGAGTCAGGCAATGAAACGCCTGTATTGCTCATCGTCAAAACCCGCCCTGCACTTGATTTACCTTTTATCGACAACTTCTCTGCTCCCGGCCCCTACCCCAATGATGACTTGTGGTTAGACCGGCAGGCTTTTGTCAATCGAAACTTAGCCTTTCAGCCTTTATCGCTAGGGGTAGCTAGTCTTGATGGCACAGACGAATTTGGTGTTCCCTATGGCGGTGGGGCAGGTATTTCAGATCATCTCACCTCCTCTTTTATCGACCTCAGTACATTCGATTTCCCCGTCCTTCAATTTTTTTATCAGGCGAGGGGAAGAGGTTTTGGGGGATTTCCCCGTGTAGCAGACTCCCTCATCCTCGAATTCCGGGCCTCGGATGGAAAGTGGCAACGCATAATTTCCTATCCCGGCATCGGTGATGAAGATGTATCGCCCTTCGAGTACGAAGAAATACAAATTGCCGAACCTTTTCGACACGACGGCTTTCAATTTCGGTTTAAAAACATTTCGAGACGCGATGGGGTTCTGGGTTTATGGCATCTGGATTACATTCAAGTCCGTGATGAGCCTGTTCCAACATCAAATATTGCTGATGTAAGTTTGATAGGAGAACCCAGTGGTATATTATCTCCCTATCGGGCCATTCCAGCGAACCAATTTAAAAACTGGGTGTCTTCCCAAACAGCCTCTGATATTCAAATTGCAATCAGCAACAACTTTCCATCCACTCAAGAAGTCAGCATAAGTCGACTTCGCGTTCAGGCGCAACCGTCGAACATGCCCCTAATTGAGGAAACACTACTTGAGGTGCCGCCCGTTGTACCTCAAAACCAACGTACCCTTGCCCCAGGTCAATTTGATTTCACCAATCCCATCAAGCGTCGCGATGGGCTCATCAACGCACTACAAACTCTGACATTTGAGGAAGATGACAGCACCCAAATTGAGATGATTTACGAAATTGAACCAGAGAATGAGGGGAATCAGACTGTTTTTATTCAAAACAATACGGCTATATCATACAATGACTTTTTAGATTACTATGCTTATGACGATGGTTCTGCTGAGGTAGGAATTTACGTACAGGGTACAGGGCAGTTTGATATGGTGGCTCAAGAGTATGAGGCTATTGAGGGTGATAGTTTGAAAGCGATTCGGATCATGTTCCCCTATGTTTTTTCTGAAGGAGAGCGCCAGCGCTTTGAGTTGATGATATGGACGGATAGCTTATCCAATACGCCCGATTATTCTCAATTTAATGATCAACCCATCTTTGGTGCAGCACATGGAGAGGGACCGGCCAGCTTTACGAATTACAGCCTAAAGACCCAGACGGGGGAAGATACTACCATTTTTATTCCAAAAGGTAAGTTCTACGTCGGCTGGCGACAAGTATCCGCCTCCAGCCCTTTTGGACTCTACGTTGGTTTTGACCGCGACAGCCCTGAAGCCACCTCTCGCATTTATTTCAATTCCACCGGAACCTGGAATCCGCTATCCGGAGGCAGTATTCAGGGGGCCATTATGGTTCGTCCTGTTTTTGGATCCAAAATTCAGGTCACCACTCAATCATCGCCGCCTTCGGTTCGTCCTGAAAGCTTGAGCGTATATCCAAACCCAGCGTCTAACTACCTGTACTTTATGAACCCAAATGCACTCAACAAGGATGTGGAGCAACTTTTGGCTATCAATAGCTTAGGTCAACAATATGTATTAAATGCGAATCAAAATAAAGTTTCTATTCAAAACTTACCCCCAGGTTTATACACCCTACTTCTGACCAGTGAGTTCGGAACTATTTTAGGACAATCCCGTTTCGTTAAAAAATGATAAAAGTTCCATGGAAGATATTACCGTAACCGAATTGCAGGAAAAGATAGAAAATAGCGAGAAAGTCCAACTTCTCGATGTCCGACAACCGCATGAGCGGGAGGAGTTTAACATTGGAGGGGAGTTTATTCCGCTTGGAGAATTAACAAATCGAATGGCCGATATGCCTTTCGACAAAGAAAAGGAAGTAATTATTTATTGCCGATCGGGAAACCGAAGTGGTGTTGCAAAAGAGATCCTGGAGAAACAGGGTTTTGAAAAAGCCCGTAATTTGTTAGGCGGCATGTTAGCCTGGTCTAAACTCATGGAAAAGGAGTAAGGAGTTCACCCCATACTGGAAAGATTTCTTACCTGCCTTCGATTAGAGTCCAACTTATTCTTTAACTCTTTATTTTTCCCTTGCCCTGGTGGCGTTAGTTGGTTTAAGTCAATACCGATTACCGGTCAAATGCTAATAATTGGGCGGTATTCATTTGCAGAGTTGATACCGATGAAATATGGAAGATTATTTTCTCATTTTGCAGCATTCTTATTACACTTCTATCGGTCGGACTTAAAACTTATTCTTCCACATCATAGACTCCACGGGCCTCACCGTTCG
This sequence comes from uncultured Saprospiraceae bacterium, assembly GCA_964626595.1. GTDB lineage: Bacteria > Bacteroidota > Bacteroidia > Chitinophagales > Saprospiraceae > JAWLFI01. Next base: position 7,519 of record CAZVFU010000017.1, on the reverse strand, counting down.
TTCATTGTATTTGGCGTCCCGCTTGGCGTGATAATATCGTTCAATATTACCTTCAATTGAAAAATAAATCAACTGTCCGATCGGCATGCCAGCATAAATCCGGACCGGTTGCGTACAGGAAATTTCCAAGGTCCAGGTATTACAAAATCCAACATCGCCCTTTCCAGCAGTCGCATGAATATCAATCCCCAGGCGTCCCACGCTGGATTTCCCTTCTAAAAAGGGAACGGACCTATGGGTTTCCGTATACTCTTGAGTCACCCCCAAATACAATGTACCGGGGTGAATAACAAAACCCTCTTTAGGTATACTAAAATGCTCAATCTTATTATGCTTGCGCGCATCTAGTGTATGATATTCATAAGTCGCAAGTTGGGCCCCGAGGTGCACATCATAGGAGTTCGTACCGAGAAAATCTCGATCGAAGGGGTCTATTACGATTTCCCCCTTTTTCATTGCATCCAATATTTGAGTGTCTGTCAGTATCATCTGAAAAAATTCTTTTTAATTAATGATGGTCCTTTACAGACCATGTTCGTATGGTGCGGTCGTCACTAGCGCTAATAAAACAGTCTGTCCGAGCGCAATACCGCAATGCATTGACCGAATTCATATGATAGGACTTTTTCGTCGAATCGATCACTTTCAACAAGCTCAAATCTGAAAGATTCCAGACCTTGAGGCTGTTATCTCGGCTGGCTGAAACTATAATATTTCTGCTGGCATCTACAGCCAGTGCATTGATAGTAAATATATGAGCAGGGACTTCCTGATGGAGTTTACCACTCTCCCACTGCCAAGCTTTCAAATGCGCATCCATGCCTCCACTGTATAAAAGATTTCCCTCCGGATGAAACACCATATCGAAAATAGAGCGCTCATGAGCCTCTTCAATTTTCTGAATACATTTCCAACTCTCCGTATGAAACAGGTAAATATGGCCATCACCGCCGGCAATGGCCATGACCGGCCGATGAGGATGAAAAGCCAGAGCGCGCAGGTGCTTTTTTGATATCGTAAAACTTTCCTCAGGCATAAAACTCTCTGGTGACCATAAAGTGAATCGACCATCTGCGCCTGCTGTTAGTACAAAATCCTCCCCGGGATGCACCGCATAAGTTCCTTTATTATGATGCGCCTGTTTGTTTAATAAAGATTTCTTTGCGTAATCCACTGCATAGATGCCTCCATTCATATCCCCTACCCAAATCGCTTGAGAGGGTTCATGAAAACACAAATCGAAAATTTGGGCATCTACTTTTGAAATAAGTGCACCATCTTCTCCAGCATCTGCTAATATTGGCCACTCTACGATCCAGCCATCTCCGGCTCCGGATAAAAAGAGGTTGTTCGGCAAAACCTCCAGCGAATAAATACCAGACTTATGACCTAATAAATTCTTTTCTTGTACGAATTCCATTTCAATTCTTCGTTGATTAATTAGCTGACTCAAAGATAGTCGGATACCCATATGATGGAAAGCTTCTAAACTTCTTCTAAAAATCATTTCAGATACATGACAAAAGTATTACATTTAGAATCATGCCACTTGTCTTTTACAAAAAAATAGATGTACACACTTCTTTTGGTGTGTGGGAAATTACTGAGTCGGAATCCTGGTTTAGCGATCGCTTACTACTGGTTCAGGAAGAAAAGGACGCCCTGCAAAAAATCAAGTCCCCAGCCAAGCGCACAGAGTGGTTGGCAGCCCGATGGTTATTGCACTACCTCAGTGCAAGTGAAAAGCGAGAGCCTTGCTTAAAGGATGCGTTCGGAAAGCCATATCTGTTAAATAGCACAACTGAAATATCGATATCTCATTCAGGGGGCCGAGCTGCTGTGCTGAGAAGCAAGGAAGCAGGTGGCATTGACATCCAAAAACGCGTCGAAAAAATACGTCGAATCGAAAAGAAGTTCGTAAGTCAAATTGAAAAAAAATGGATTCGACCTCAACACTACGATTCGGATTTGCATCTCATTTGGGGAGCAAAAGAAGCATTATATAAAACCTATAGCAAAAAAAAGGTCGATTTCTGCCAGGAACTCGAGATACGTCCTCCAGATTTTAATCAAAAAAAGGCAAAAGGAATTATTTATAAAGACAAAGAAAAGATCTATGACATACACTTTCAATGGCTGGGAGAATACCTTTTGGTATACTCTCAACCTGAGTAAATCCATAATATTCTGCTTACTCCTATTATTTTCCTGTAAACCTTCTTCTTCCGAGCCAGCAGAGGAGCAAGAGTCGAGGATATCTGACGAATTCCTTTCGTTTTACGACAGATATCATGCAGATTCTGCTTTTCAGTGGGAGCACACTCTATTTCCACTACCCTATTTAGGGCAAAAAAGAGAAATTACCGTGTGGACATCAGAAAACTGGGTAATGCACCAACCCATTGATATTGAGAACTCAAAAATTTTTGAGCGCTCTTTTTATCGCATGGGTAAAACCATCATTGGCGAAGAAATAACCAGCCCTTCGCTGAATCTAAAAATTGAGCGGCGGTGGAAGAAAACTCAAAATCAATGGATGCTGATTTACTACGATCCATTAGACTGAAAATCAAAGTTCTTCCTCCCTTTCTGAGAAGATATGACTAAGCGTAATCCTCAAGAGGTGGGCAGGTACACATCAAATTTCGATCACCATAGGCGTTATCTACGCGAGCAACCTGCGTCCAAAACTTTTTCCCCTCATGAAGATAAGGTAAAGGATATGCTGCCTCCTTCCGCGTGTAGGGGAACGTCCAGGAATCACTGGTAATCCATTGTATACAATGCGGCGCATTTACCAATGGATTCGAATCTGCCGGCCAGTCACCTGCAGCAATGCGATCAATTTCCTTGTGAATGCTCAGCATAGCCTCAATAAAGCGATTCAACTCTTCCAGGCTTTCACTTTCTGTGGGTTCAATCATAATGGTGCCGGGGACGGGAAATGACATCGTCGGCGCATGAAACCCATAGTCAATCAAACGCTTTGCAATATCCTCTGCTCCTACGCCAATAGGCTTGAAAGGACGCAGATCAACAATAAATTCGTGAGCGCAGTAGCCTCCTTGCCCTGCATAAAGAATATCGAATTTTGATTCCAACTTTTTCTTAATATAATTGGCATTCAGAATGGCTGCTGCCGTTGACTTTTTCAAACCCTCCGGCCCTAAAAGACGAATATAAGCATAAGAGATAAGCAGTATTGATGGACTTCCATAGGGCGCTGCGGATACGGGGATGCGCTTATCACTGGATCCGTCATCATATCGATGGGTAGGTAAATAAGGGGCTAACTTTTTATTTACGCAAATCGGTCCCATACCGGGGCCTCCTCCTCCATGGGGAATGGCAAAAGTCTTATGCAGATTCAAGTGACAGACATCGGCATCAATATGTCCGGGGCTTGTATAACCTACCTGGGCGTTCATATTCGCACCATCCATGTATAACAGGCCTCCATTATCGTGGATAAGCTGGCATATTTCTTTGATATCTCGCTCAAAAACACCGTGAGTAGAGGGATAGGTGATCATCATGGCTGCCAGATTATCTTTGTGCTCTATCACTTTTGCTTTCACATCCTCGATATCAATATTCCCTTCCTCATCGCAAGCCACCACGACCACTTTCATCCCCGCCATCACAGCTGAAGCGGGGTTGGTTCCATGTGCAGATTCTGGGATTAAGGCTATATTCCGATGTGATTCCTCGTGATCCTTGTGATACTCTCGAATGGTCATCAAGCCCGCATACTCTCCCTGGGCTCCTGAATTAGGCTGAAAGGAGCAGGCATGAAAGCCCGTGATATCACTTAGATATTCCGCCAATTCATCAATGATTTGAATATAGCCCAGTCTTTGATGAGCCGGGGCAAACGGATGAATTGATGAAAACTCCGGCCAGGATATGGGCATCAACTGGGTAGCGGCATTCAATTTCATTGTGCAAGAGCCCAATGATATCATGGAATGAGTAAGCGACAGATCTTTATTTTCCAATTTTTTGATATAGCGCATCATATCCGTCTCGGATCGACAGGAATGAAAGATTTCATGCTCCATAAATGGCGAGCTGCGTCGGATATTTTCAGGTAGCTCTTCTGTAAGTTGTGAAGAAAAATCTTCATCTTGAGATGAGTCTTCCAATGCCTCTACAAAAACAGCAGTTATAGCTTCTATATCCTCCTCACGGGTCACTTCATCAATACTGATGCGCACGCCTCTGGAAGTATACCAGAAGTTCATTTGATTATCCTCGGCTACCTTTTTAACCTTTTGGATTTCTTCATGAGTTAATCGAACCGTTATGGTATCAAAAACGGATCGATTGATAAGTCGGAAACCGGCATCTAATAAGTTTTCAGCCAGTCTATATGTATGGGAGCGAATCGTCCGGGCAATCGTCCGAATACCCTCCGGTCCATGATAAACGCCATACATGCTCGCCATGATCGCCAATAAGGCCTGAGCTGTGCAAATATTTGAAGTAGCCCGGTCGCGCTTGATATGCTGCTCCCGTGTTTGCAAAGCCATACGAAATGCCGGTCTGTCCTCGCGATCTACAGAAACACCTATGATTCGTCCGGGAATCATACGCTTGTACTTTTCAACGGTCGAAAAATAAGCAGCGTGCGGTCCACCGGCACCCAGCGGGACACCAAATCTCTGAGTATTTCCCACTACCACGTCCGCACCCCAATCACCCGGGGGGCGCAACAAACTCAGACTCATCAAATCTGCTGCCACTGCAACTTGAAGGCCAGCCTCATGCCAGGCTTTCACCTTTGCTTCCCAATCGATGATTTCTCCCTGAGCGTTTGGAAACTGAATGAGGATTCCAAAAAATTCATTTGTAGCCTCCCAATTCTCAGCGACTCCACGCACAATTTCTATACCTAAAGGCTCGGCTCGGGTCTCCAATACATCAACCGTTTGGGGGAATACGTGCTCATCAACAAAAAACTTGGTAGCAGGATTCTTTTTGCGCTTTTTATTCACTACTGTCTGTAACATCGTCATGGCCTCCGCCGCTGCGGTAGCCTCATCCAGCAATGAGGCATTTGCCAGAGGCAAACCGGTAAGACTGGACACCATGGTTTGAAAGTTTAACAAGGCTTCCAATCGTCCCTGAGCGATTTCTGCCTGATAGGGGGTATATTGCGTATACCAGCCCGGGTTTTCCAAAACATTTCTAAGGATTACAGAAGGTACATGCGTTCCATAATACCCCTGGCCGATAAAATTTTTATAACACTTGTTTTTCTTAGCCATCTCCCGCATGGATTCCAGAAAATCAGGCTCCGATAAAGCCTCCGGGGTCTTGAGCGGTTCTGAGCGAACGATCGCCTCCGGAACCACTTTCTCCATCAGATCGTCTAGCGATGTGCAGTCCAGTAATTGCAACATCGATTCCAAATCTGATTCTCCTAATCCAATATGCCGACGTGAAAAATCCGCTTTTGCCATAATTATAGGTGTTTGAGTCTGCGAAGATAGGTCTCTTCAACATGATATTGAGGCAATGGATGTCTTTTTTTCGCAAGATTTAGGACATTCTTGAAAAAATCAATCCTCTTTTCAATACACCTTTTTATTCCACCAATGTTTTGACTGAAAAGTCAGATCCTACAATCCAAATAAAGACTGAATGTCATCCACTAAATCTAATTTCTCCCAGGTGAAGAGTTCAACTTCCCGCTCTACTTTTTCCTCACCAGAACCGGTAAAGAACTCTTTAACCACTTTATGACCCGGCTCGCGCCCCATATGGCCATACGCTGCTGTTTCAAAATACATGGGCTGTCTGAGTTTCAAACGCTTCTCAATCGCGTAAGGACGCATATCAAAGTGGGCCAACAATTTTTCAGCTATCTCGCCATCGCTCAAGTCCACATGGGACTTTCCGTACGTATTTACATACAATCCACAAGGCTCGGCTACCCCAATGGCATAAGAAACCTGAACGAGAACCTCATCTGCCAGTCCAGCAGCAACAATGTTCTTCGCTAAATGTCTAGTCGCATAGGCCCCGGATCTATCTACTTTAGAGGGATCTTTACCTGAAAAAGCACCTCCCCCATGCGCTCCCTTGCCACCATAGGTATCAACAATTATTTTTCTACCCGTCAATCCGGCATCACCATGAGGTCCACCGATGATAAATGAGCCCGTTGGGTTGATGATATATTCGATCTCCTCCGTGAAAAGTGATTGTACATCTTCCCCGAATTCCGCCATGACTCTGGGCATCAAAATCGACTTGATATCATCTGCTATTTTTTGCTGCATTTTCTTTTGAGCTGACTTACTCGCTTCTTCAGAGTCATCTGCCGCCTTAACAAACTCATCGTGTTGGGTAGAAACTACAATGGTCTGAATCGATTGCGGACGCCCATCATCGTCATACATGATGGTCACCTGCGACTTCGAATCCGGTCGTAAATAGGTCATCTCCTTGCCTTCTTTACGAATCGCCGCCAAAATCTGCAGTATTTTATGAGAAACATCCAGGGAAACCGGCATGTAGTTCTTCGTTTCATTTGTAGCATATCCAAACATCATACCCTGATCACCCGCTCCTTGTTCATCCGGAGACTCGCGTTCTACACCCATTCGAATATCCGATGACTGCTCGTGAATAGCCGATAGAATTCCGCAAGATTTCGCATCGAACTGATATTCACTTTTATTATATCCAATTTGGTCGATGACGTTGCGCACTATCTTCTGCAAATCCAGGTAAGCCTTAGACTTCACCTCACCGGCAAGAACGACCTGACCTGAGGTCACTAGGGTCTCACAAGCTACCTTTGAATCCGGGTCAAAAGCTAAAAAGTGATCAATAATCGCATCTGATATCTGGTCCGCAACTTTATCGGGATGGCCTTCAGACACAGATTCTGAAGTAAATAAATATGACATATCGCATTAAGTTTGTGCAAAAATAGAAAAGTTTAAGAAGTGAAAGCCATTCCCGTGGAATAATGCCCGTGTCAGTGCCCTTTTTTATTTTTCTTTTTTGGGCGTCCCCCCGAGAACCGCCGGCCGGCGGTTCTCGGGGGCGTTACGTTTCAGGCTCCACCTTCGTTCGGTCCCCTCCGCGCCCCGGAGGGGACGGCCGCAGTGGCGGCCCCTTCCACATCACTGACGCGAGGCAGTGAACTTAAAATATTACACTACATCTACCTTTTCGTCTACGTTCAGAACTTCCGTTCCCATGAGAATAAAAGAAAAGCCGTTTTGTCTCCAACCTATTCTGTTTTAATGAGAGGAATCCATTCATCCATACCCTCTCCCCAAATATGAAGCAAAAAGTATCCAGATTGAAGTTGTCGGGTGACAACAAACTCCTCGGATCGGATAACCCCTTCTTTTACTTTCCTCCCAAAAGAGGTCAACAATTCATAATTCAGTTTTTCCTGAGAGGATACTCGAACTTTAATTCGATCTTGAAATGGGTTGGGATAGACAAGAACATCCCGCTTATTAAATTGAGAAATGGAAGTTGTCCCGCAATCCAC
>CAZVFU010000016.1:0-33626 GCA_964626595.1 uncultured Saprospiraceae bacterium | reverse complement strand
CCGCCGCAATTTTCTTCCAATTCATACAAATCAAATACATCAGACTCAGAAAGGGAGCGATTATAGATCCGAATATCATCCATTTTCCCGTAAAAGTTCTCGCCAATAGTTATGGAGTTTGACGTTATTGTGGGCCTATCAGTTAAGGTATCAACAGCCTTAAGTTCACCATCTCGATAGAGTTTGACCTCGCCGGCATCAAAGCTCCAAACCAGTTGGTGCCAGGTATCCGTATTATTGTAATCAGTAAAATAATTCTGATTCCATTCTATATCCCAAATCCCGCAATTGTTATCACAACCAATAAGGGGCGTATTCAGGTCAAATAGGGCCATATGGATATCATCCATGGCCACTAATTTTTGATAATCCGCTATGTCTGCAGAATCCGCTCCATCGAGCTGCATCCAAAGAGCGACCGTAAACTCTTCCATTGGACTTTCAAATTCAGGATCATTGAGTTGAAATGCGATGGTATTCGAGTTTGGACTCAAATCCCAGGCACAATTTGATGTTCCGTAGCGGTTTTCTGTCAGATCTTGAGGCCCGACTATATCTAAGGATGTATTTGATTCTACTTCAGCTATAGAATCAGCAAAAGGAAAGTGAAAAATGAGTCCTTCGTTTAAATCCTGGCTCCATAATTGAGAGCTAAAAAACAATAAGAGAAGAGTATATAAGGGCTTTTTCATATAAAACATTTAATAGTTAAGACTCCAAAAAGTCCTAAAGTGCTGCCTCTCTCATTTAAGGGGAGGTATATCATGTTATTAAAATTAAAAAAGCACAGGAACATTTTCAGCTAAACAGCTTTCAGAGATAAAGGCCAAGCGTTCCGTATCTGAGGCAAAAAAGGATAAGCCATTATAAAATTAGCCTGAGGCTACCGCGCAAGGGATGGTAAGGGCCAGCCCCGGCGAGGGGCTGGGTACGAACTGCAGGCGCGAAAATCGCGCCGAGGTGAGTACGGCACCCCTGCACAGCCCGACCCCGAGGTGTCCGCCCTCTGGCGGACCCTCGAGGGTTGCGCCCAAAACAAAATGAAAGCAAAGCTATTTAATGGGACATTTGAGAACGGGATGTCCATTCAAATGACCTTCCAGGAGATCGCCCGACTGAATGGGACCGACCCCAGATGGGGTACCAGTGAATATGAGGTCACCTTTTTGCAGCGTAAAATAGCGGGAAATAAAGGCAATGATCTCGGGCAGGGAGAACATCATGTGACGGGTGTCGCCCTGTTGAGCTAATTGACCATTTTTGTGAAGTGTAAATTCGTGATGGTCGGTCTCAGGGTCGAAAACTTGCCACTGACCGATAGCTGCTGAATAATCAAAAGCTTTGGCTAATTCCCAGGGATGACTTTTTTCCTTGGCTTGCGTTTGAATATCCCGTGCTGTAAAATCAATCCCCAGAGTCATTTTATCGACATAATCCAATGCAAATTTGGGTGAGATGGCTTTCCCGTGCTGACAAATACGCAATACCCACTCGCATTCGAAGTGGATCTCATTGGAAAAATCAGGGATAAAAAAGGGTTTTTCTTCTCGCAGCAATGCCGTGGATGGCTTCATAAAAATGAGGGGCTGGTCCGGTTTTTCGTTAGCGAGTTCTTCAATATGTGCCAAATAATTTCGGCCAATGCAAAATATTTTCATAGGAAACTTACATTTGTATTCGAAGACAAAAGTACAGTTTTGATCGAGAGTGCCCTTACTGTGAATCGGATAATAAGCGAGTGGGGGGGGCTGGTGCGTAGAACCAACAAATAATTGTACTTTTGCAAGTATTCAAATAAAATATCATTTATGAATATATTTCAGCGGGCGTATCGGGCATCAGGATGGCTGGCATTTGCCGTGGCCATGGTCGTTTACTTTTTTTCCGTAGAGCGGACTGGAAGTTTGTGGGATTGTGGTGAATTTATTTCTGCCGCTTATAAATTGCAGGTGGTTCACCCTCCGGGGGCACCTCTATTTTTATTGATGGCGAGGATGTTCGCTTTTGTTGCTGAACTTTTCTTTGATGATCCGGCAAAAATCGGTCATGCGGTGAATTTATTTTCTGGCATGGCGACTGCATTTGCTGCGGGATTTGTAGCCTGGTCGACGACTTTGCTAACCAAACTAGCCATGGTAGGGCGCGATGCAGAACCTGACAAAGGACAGAGCTTAGCTGCCGGCGGTGCTGGATTGGTTGCCGGACTGACGAGTGCGTTTGCTACTTCTGTATGGTTTTCTGCAGTGGAGGGGGAAGTGTATGCCTTATCCACCTTTTTTACGGCACTCACGATCTGGAGTGCCGTGCGTTGGTATAGTCTGCCCAAAGATCCACAAAATGATCGCTGGTTGTTGTTTACTGTTTTTGCGGCGGCCCTTTCGATTGGAGTTCACCTTTTGAGCTTGCTCACCTTTCCCGCATTGGCTTTGTTTTACTATTACAAAAAATACGAGGAAAGAACCTTAATTGGGGGGCTTTTGGCAATGGGTGCGGGAGTTGTCCTGATAGGAATCATTCAATCCGTGGTCATTATCGGCATTCCTAAAATGTGGTTTTTCTTTGATCGAATCATGGTCAACTCTTTTGGTGCGAGCCCTAATTTGGGTATCATACCGACTGTACTATTAATTGGAGCGGTTATCTATTTGGCCTTGCGATTCGCTAGAACGACAGGTCGCCCCCTTTTGCATCAGGGTATTTTAGCTTTCATGTTTGCTATCATCGGATATTCTACCATTGGAATGGTTGTGATCCGATCCAATGCGAATCCACCCATTAACATGAATGAGCCAAGCGATCCGTCTCGACTTATTCCTTATATCAATCGGGAACAATACGGTGAGCGACCACTTTTATTTGGGCCGCATTACTTAGCTTCTCCGCAGCGCTACGACCGCGAAGATCGTCTGGGACTCGTAGATGGGGAGTATGTAAAAGTATCCGAAAAAATCAGTCCCGTTTATCGATCCAGTGATGAGATGTTTTTCCCCCGGCTGGGGCATATGGATGATCGTCGAAAACAGCTATATGACTATTGGTTAGATCGAGAGCGGGGCAATCCGTCCCTGGCTGATAATTTTGGCTTCTTTTTCCGATATCAGATCGGTTGGATGTACACCCGGTATTTTATGTGGAATTTTGTTGGTCGACAAAATGGTGAGCAGGGGTTCTTTCCCTGGGATAAATCCACGGGGCATTGGGAATCCGGCATCAGTTTTGTAGACGAGGCCCGCCTGTATGAAATGGATAATCTACCTCCACCTATGGAGAATAATAAAGCTCGAAATCATTATTACTTCTTGCCTCTTCTCTTTGGGATTTTGGGATTAATATGGCAGTTTAAACGTCGAAGAAAAGATTTCTTCACCTTGCTTGTGCTGTTTATCATTACGGGTCTTGGCATCATCGTATACTCGAATCAGCCGCCTAATGAGCCCCGGGAGCGGGATTATGTTCTGGTCGGATCATTTATGACTTTTGCCATGTGGATAGGTATGTCCGTTCCGTTTCTATTCGAGTGGTTACGTGAAAAAGCCTCTATGCGACCTGTCGTGGGTGCTTTAGCTGCGGGGATTATCGTGCTAAGTGCGCCCACCATTATGGGCATTCAGAATTTTGATGACCACAGTCGTCGTTGGATTACCGGTGCTCGTGACTATGCAAATAACTATTTGCAATCGCTCGAAAAAGATGCGATTATTTTCACTTACGGTGATAACGACACCTACCCCTTATGGTATGCACAGGAGGTGGAAAATATCCGGCCTGACGTCCGAATCATAAATCTTAGTTTAATTGCCGTCGATTGGTATATTAATCAAATGCGGAGGAAGGTCAATGAATCAGAGCCCATTGAAATGACGTTGAGTGCCGAGGGAATTCGAGGTGATAAGCTCAATGCCGTTGCCATTAATTCCAGTTTAAATCAAAGATTTGAAGTGAGAGATGTTTTACGTCTTTTAGATGAATCTCCAGATTTGGCACGAAGTGGGCGTATTCCCAATAAATTTTCGATCAGTATTGATCCCCAAAAGGCTCAAGAGTCCAATTGGGTAAATCCAGAATTGACTAATCGCATAGTAAATCAAGTTCCCATAACCATTAACGCGGGAATGATCACAAAAGATGATATAGCTATTCTGGATATTTTAGCCAGCAATATGTATGATCGACCGATTTATTTTGCATCGACTGTTCAGGGGTCGAAGCTACTCGGTCTCAATGATTACATGCAGCTAGAAGGTCTGGCCCTTCGCTTTATTCCGGTCAAAACCAGCTCTGATAAAAGCATGGGCATTTATGGGTCAGGGCGAGTTGCTGCTGATAAGATCTTAAGGGTCATGCGTGAAGAATATCAGTGGGGCGGATTTGACAAGTACGATTTATTTGTCGATGAAAGTTACAGTGCGGCTGTTCAGGCCCACCGTATGGCTATGATGCGATCATTGCAGGCTTTCTTAAATAATGAGGAGTACGATAAAGCAGAAGAAATGTGTGATCTTTACTTCCATGCCTTTCCGAATATGAATTTTCCTTTTATATCTCATCAGATAAATTCGTTTGTCAATGGGTATTTGCAAGTCGGTGCAAAGGAAAAAGCGAAAGAAGTATTAGATGTACTTATAGACCAGGTGGAGGATTATATGATTTTCTACACCTCCATATCCAGTGAGGTTAGAAATAGCAGTTTTTCCAGAGATTATCAGTTTGCGCAACGAACGATGCGGGAGAGTTTATCTCTGGCACGAGAAGTAAGTTCTGAGTATGGCCAGGAAAAGATGAAGCAGTTGGCACCCTACACTCAATAATTAAAAATGAAGAAAATGAAGAAATTAGCCATGGGCTCTGATCATGCAGGCTTTGAATTGAAACAATTATTAAAGAAAAGTGGCGTGTTGGATGAGTATGAAATAACTGATTTCGGAACTCATTCTGAAGAGTCGACAGATTACCCCGATTTTGCCCACCCCACAGCAAAAGCTGTTGAGAGTGACGAGTTTAATTTGGGCATTTTAATTTGTGGTAGTGGCAATGGAGTTTCTATGGCAGCAAACAAGCATTCTTCTATTCGAGCAGCCCTTTGTTGGAATGCAGAATTAGCTGGCTTGGCTCGACAGCACAACGATGCCAATATTCTTTGTTTACCATCTCGTTTTATAGATTTTGAAACAGCAAAAGAAATCGTTTCCACTTTTTTATCCGCTGAGTTTGAAGGGGGCAGACATGAGCGGCGAGTAAATAAAATTTAAGCATACCCATGAGTGATCAATTTTTTCAGCGGCTAAGTATGATTGCACTTAGTAGCCTATTCTGCCTGTTATTAAGTGCTCAGGATGAGCTAAGAAGATCTGATATTGATTATGCCAAAAATATTGATTCTTTTGAACTCAAAAGACACCTTTTCTTTTTGGCATCAGATTACTTGCAAGGCCGTGAGACAGGTACATGGGGCAATGACGAAGCAGCCAAATACGCCGCTCACTATTTCGAAAAGTGGGGACTGCAAGCAATCGATTCCAGTAAAAACTATCAGCAACCCGTATCATTTACCCGGATTACTGAGATCACAAAATGGATGGAGGTAAATGGAAATGAGCTAGAGCCCTTTACAGATTTTGTTGTTTCCCCTTTTCGACAGCAGCCCTTAGATTCTTTTTATGCCGAGTCTATATCTTTTGCCGGTTATGGGATTGAGTCCGCATCTTATGACGATTTCGGCGAACATGATTGGACTAATAAGGTCGTAATCATTTTTAAAACACTTCCCGATAAGCTTGCAAAAGAGGTCCCTGAAGAGGCAGCTAAGTTATCTCTTAGACTCAAAAACTGCTTAGATCATGGAGTAAAGGCTGTATTCGTCATTGATGAGAATCTTCGTTCCTACAGTGCCCGAACAAGTCGATATCTGGATGCTCAGTTTTTACAGCTGGGGAGAATCAAGCCTCAGGAGCTCCCTCTTCCTCCGCATGCTCATCTTAGTGTGCCTCTGGCTGAATCCTGGTTGAGTCAATCTAAAAGGAATTTTAAGAAATACCGAAAACGCCTCTTAAAAAACGGAGGAATTTCAGATAAGGTATTCCAAACGCCCGTTTCAGTTTCTGCTTTTTGGCATCCGACCACAGAATACGTACATAGTCAAAATGTCGTTGGGTACCTGCCTGGACAGGATACCACTTTACAAGATGAGCATATTGTCATTTCTGCTCATTACGACCACCTTGGCCAAAGAGACAAAGCCATTTATAACGGTGCCGATGATAATGGGTCTGGAACAACAGCTGTTTTAACACTCGCCGAGACATTTAGTCATTGGGTGAACAATGGAAATCCATTGCGAAGGGGTATCGTTTTTATTTTGATGACTGGTGAGGAAAAAGGATTATTGGGTAGTAGATACTACTCCGAACACCCTCTGCTTCCTTTGGACAAAACGATGGCTAATGTCAATGTTGATATGGTCGGGCGAATAGACGAAACCTATTCAGGAAAAGGCGACTATATCTATGTTATTGGCGCCGACCGGATCAGTCAGGATTTGCACGATATTAATGAGGAGGCAAATCGACGCGGCCCAAATATCACTCTCGATTACACCTATAATGAAGAGGATGACCCCAATAGATATTACTACCGATCGGATCACTATAACTTTGCGAAGAAAGGTATTCCTGCCATCTTCTATTTTAATGGAACCCATGAGAATTATCATGGAGTAGGCGACACTCCAGAAAAGATCAACTTTTCCGCCATGCAAAAACGCGTCCAGCTTATTTTTCTAACTGCTATGCAACTTGTGCAGCGTGAAGCCCCATTGCACATTGATGCTAAATAGGGAGTTTACGCTTTGCTACTTCGGTAAATTTTCAAGAATCTCATTTACTGAGGCTCTTTTTTTATAATCGGGATTAAAGTGTCTCCAGACTATTTCCCGGTTCTGGTCGATAATATAGGTCGCAGGTATGGGCAGTTGCTGAGAATCATCTGAATGGGCCTCCTTTAGATCTGCGCCTAAAACTGTATTATACATGACTCGCGTTGCGGATCCGGGGCGAAATTTCACTCCATAGGCCTCGGAAATAGCGTAGCTTTCATCATACAATAAAGAAAATTCAGCACCCGTCTTGTCTCTTGTTTTTTGGAGAAACTCGGACTTTTCAGGCGAGATGGCAATAACTTGTGCCCCTCTTTCGGTGATTTTATGCAAATCATCCTGCAAAGCCTGCAAGTGTTTATTGCAAACCGGGCACCAGTGGCCGCGATAAAAAACCATAACCACAGGTTCCTTTTTCAGCAACTTATCTAATTCAACTGTTTCACCTTCAGCGTTTTGCGCGCTCCATAATGGTGCCCTGGCCCCTACTTCAAGACCTTGAGCCTCTTTCGCTGAAATATATTGGTCATCTTGTCCCATAAGTACGTTGTTCGTAAATAAGCCGAGTAAAATCGCACATAAAATAAGTAGTCTCAAATCCATCTGTTTATTGCGTTTACGGCTCATCCGACCTTTTCCTTACAAAAGAGGAGAAAAAAAGGGAACAAACGAATTGGGAATCAATATCTTTGCGGAAAATAGGAAAATATGGCCACGCCGAGAACTGCCGCTTTTTATACTTTAGGGTGCAAACTCAATTTTTCCGAATCTTCGAGCTTAGCCCAGCGATTTGAGTCAGCGGGATATGGTGTTCTTCCCTTTTCCGAGGCCGCAGATATTTATGTTATCAATACCTGTTCGGTCACTGATTTTGCAGACGCGAAATGCCGGAATATCGTACGAAAGGCAAAACGTAGAAATCCCGAATCGAAGATTATCGTTATTGGGTGTTACGCGCAATTAAAGCCAGAAGAGATCGCAGAAATTGAGGGTGTGGATTTGGTTTTAGGTGCTTCGGAGAAATTTCAGGTTTTGGACTATATCGACCAAATTTCTGATGCAGAGCCCGGATGGATTCAGACCGGAAGTATCGAGGAAGTGCATAGCTTTGAGCAAGCCTTTTCGTTTGGAGATCGGACGCGCTCTTTTTTAAAAGTTCAGGATGGGTGCAATTACAATTGTAGTTTTTGCACGATTCCGCTGGCGCGGGGAAAAAGTCGCTCACCTAAAATAGAGACATTAGTTGACCAGGCACATCAGCTTGCTGAAAAAGGAGTGCGTGAAGTTGTGCTAACTGGAGTAAATATTGGCGATTTTGGGTGGACTGATGGTAAGAAAGAGTCCAGTTTTCTGGAGCTAATTCAAGCATTAGATCGAGTGGAGGGTATTGAGCGTTTTCGGATTTCGTCGATCGAACCGAATTTATGCTCAGATGAGATTATAGCTTTTGTATCTCAATCTGACCGATTTGTTCCCCATTTACACATGCCTCTGCAATCGGGGAATAATAAACAGCTGGCTCAAATGCGTCGGCGGTATAAACGCGAACTGTATTTAGACCGCGTTAAACAAATAAAAGAATGTATGCCTGAGGCCTGTATAGGTGTGGATGTGATTACGGGTTTCCCGGGCGAGACCGAAGCAGACTTTTTGGAAAATGTAGATTTTATTCGGCAAATGCCCATCAGTTATCTCCATGTTTTTACCTATTCGGAACGCCCGAATACTCTGGCGGATGAAATGAAGGATGTGGTTCCTATGCCCGAACGAAAGCGAAGAAATAAAGTGCTACGACAACTTTCACATAAAAAGAAGCGAGCCTTCTACGAACAGCAACTGGGTACTCAGCATCGCGTTCTGGTGGAAAAGGATGCAAGGAGTAGTGGTCTGACTGGATTTACGGAGAATTATGTAAAGGTAGATCTAATCGACTCGCAGTTGGAGGCCAACGACCTTGTGGAAGTTTATTTAAAAGAAATAACAGATTCCGGGCGAGTGACAGCAGAGCCCATTTTCAGTCCTACATTTCCACTTCAGTAGATGGCTCAAAGCCGTAGGAGTATTCCGGCACCTTTCCAATAGTCCCCTTGAAGAAATTTGATATATAGTCTAAATCCGCTTCAGGATCATCAGTTGGGAAAAAGGGCGAACTGAAGCTCACCACCTTTGCCTCATAATCGAATTTGCATAAAATAATAGAAGCGCCCGCCTTTTTTGCAATCCAGTAAAAGCCCGTCCGAAGCCGATCCACTTTTTTTCTAGTGCCCTCCGGAGCAATCGCAATATCGAATCGGGTATGCCGATCAAAAATCTTCACGACGGCTTCAGTCATATTTGCGCTACCCGTTCGATCTACCGGATATCCACCCAGCCATTTAAAAATGGCTCCAAAAGGAAAGCGGAACAAACTGCTTTTGCCTAAAAACCGCGTGGGCATCTTTCTATACATGCGGACTAAAATACCCAAAGGGAAGTCAACCCACGACGTATGTGGCACTACAGCAACAATATTTTTTGGGTATTCTATAGGGTAATCCCCTTCCACCTTCCAGCCCCACCATTTCAAAAGCAAACCCGCTATCTTTGATTTCATACAATGAATATAAATTATTTTTTTGATCCGGTGTAATGGTATAGCCGAAAACTAGGTCTAAGTTAAATACGGATTAAACCTTGGGTAAAATATTGTATCTAATGTATAGACCGCAATGATGCAAAAGAAGAAAAATATTTCAGATTTGGAGATTTTGGAGGCCTTCAAGGGGAATCCAGAAGCCGGCATGAAGTTGTTTCTCGATAAATTT
Source organism: uncultured Saprospiraceae bacterium (assembly GCA_964626595.1). Lineage (GTDB taxonomy): Bacteria > Bacteroidota > Bacteroidia > Chitinophagales > Saprospiraceae > JAWLFI01. The sequence continues at coordinate 23,951 of CAZVFU010000016.1, read as the reverse complement.
GAGAGGCCGCTTTTTGTCCATCTTAGATCTATACTTAGAGTGGATGAGGATACTGAGGATGCCTATCAAAATACCTGTGTGAAGATTTATCTTCATTTAGATCGGTATAAGGGAAAGTCTAGTTTGTATACCTGGGCCTATCGAATTGCGACGAATGAAGCTTTGGGTTTGTTGCGAAAGCGCAAAAACACCCTCAGTGAGTCCGATTCCGTTTTAAAGAGTCATAAGGCAGCCTCAAGCGTTGACTACGACTTGTTACTAAACGTATTTCACGAGGCTATTGATCAATTGCCCTCCCGTCAACAATTGGTCTTCCAAATGCGATATTATGGGAATTACTCTTATGCAGATATTGCGAGATTTACTGAGCGATCGGTTGGTGGATTAAAAGCGAATTACCATCACGCTAAAAAGAAAATTGAAGAACATATTAAATCAAAAACGCTATGAAAGCTAATACAAAGCCAGATGACTTTGGCCTCCCCAAAGAGGTTATCGAACGCAGTAGAATGCTCCATCAAAAAGGGCCAAAGGTGCCGCTGGAGAAGAAACGTCAGGTAATTTTAGGCGCGAGGCGAAATACAAAAAAAATCTTGTCGCCCTGGACCATTGGTTTAGGGGCCGTTGCAGCACTTCTATTGGGGATAATATTTCTGCAAGGAATTCAGAATCAAGCCTCCACATCCCCGGCCCATACCTATGCCAGTATGGATCAGGAGGATTGGATTATAGATAACTATGCGTCGCCATTTGATAAAGATGCTTACCTCTATGATATTAATCCAAAAGAAGTGGAAGAAATCAATTGGAGTTGGGCTTCGAATATGGCCATGCAGGAAGAAGAAATAGATCTTCTAATCGAAAAATGGAGTCTAGAGATGACAGAAAACGAATTTTATAACCTTTATAACTTGTAAACTATGAAAACCCTATTATCAGCCTTGTTAATTGCATTATTCTTTTCTCTTTCGTCAGCTGAAGCACAGCGTGAGCAATGGAGAGAAAAGGTAGAGTCTCAAAAAGTAGCCTATATTACAAGTGAGCTCGACCTCAGCCCGGAACAGGCGCAATCTTTTTGGCCGTTGTATAATGAACATCAGGAGGCTAAAAAAAGTCTTTTAGATTCGGACACAAAAAAAGGTCCTGAACTAATGGCCTTATCCGAGGAGGATGCGAAGAAAGAAATTGAAAAACGTCTCCAAACGCAGAAAGAGTTGACACAATTAAAATCCGACTATACGGAGAAGTATCTTGATATTCTGCCTGCTCAAAAGGTATTGGCGCTCGATCGTGCAGAAAGAGAGTTTAGAAAAGAGATGCTTCATCGGATGCGCGAGCACAAAGGAGAAAGTAAAGGTGCTCGAAAACAGCGACGCAGAGATTAGAATCTCAATTTTCAAGGCGGTTTTAAGGCGACTTAGGCCCAATTCAGAAAAGTATGTCTCCCAAAGAGGCATACTTTTCTGACATTTATGGGCATTTCTTTCCTCAGAAATAAAAAAATATGCGGTTTCGCATACATATTATCTTAACATATTGTCGGTTCAAATGTAGTTTCTTAAAATTTTAGATATTTTAAATTTAATACTAAAGATATACATTATCATCTGTATTTCAATTAGTTAAATCAAATAGTACATATGTCTAATGTCAAAACAAATTCTATCCTGGTTCATGATTTCTCCATACAAAATCAAGGTTTTTGATTGTAAAAATATTACCTTAGCTCTCGGTTTACGAATAACTGTTACATCCCAAAAAAACCTATGCAGCGAAAACCTACTCCCAGAAGCAAAATATATAGACTGGTAACTGAATTTGAAGAAAAAGTAGAAGGTCAGTATTTCCACGTCTTTGATGATAATCAGCTTATAGATATTATCTCCTTTTACGAGAATGAAAAAGAGATCTTTAAAGCTATTGAGGCTGTTGATTTAGCCATATCACAATATAAGTATAGGGTCGATTTTTATTTACTCAAGGTACGGCTTTTAATAAAGGACCAAGATTATATTGGGGCTCTTAAAGCCGTCCGAGAAGCAGAAAATCTATCTCCCTACGAGTTTGACCTTTTGTTAAAGAAATCAAAGGTGCTTTACTATTTAAAAGAGCATGCCGAATCGCTTGAAGTTTTAGATCTTTTGCGATCACATCATCCCACCCGATCTGATGAATCGGAAGTTCTACTAATGGAGGCTTATATATACGAAGCCTTGAAGGATTACGATAGTATGTTTGATGTGCTGGGAGATGCCCTTATAGACAGTCCCCTTCGAATAGAGGCTCTTGAAAAGATGTGGATGGCTGTTGAATTTAGCAAACGATATCAGGACAGCGTAGATTTCCATCTTCGACTTATAGATCAGGAGCCATATAATGCCCATGCCTGGTACAATTTGGGGCATGCATACTCTTGTCTTAATGATTATGAAAAAGCAATTGATGCCCTCGAGTACAGTTATTTAATTCTACCCGATTTTCAAATGGCTTACCGCGATTGTGCCGAGCTCTGCATGCTGACATCAAATTTTAGAAGAGCCCGCATCGTGTACGAAGAGGAATTAGCACGTTTTGGTCCCGACAGTGAATTACTTTGCGACTTAGGCGCTTGTTATTTAGAATTGAACGAAAATCAGCTCGCTATTCAGCGATTGATGAAGGCCCACGCACTTAACCCGGACAATGATGAAGCAAAATATTTTTTAGCTACGGCCTATGTGCGCATTGACTTACCCAAAAAAGCCATTCGACTTTTATTGCAAGCTTTAGAAATTGAGGACCGAAGAGAAGAATATTACGCACGATTAGCAAATGCCTATCAAAAAACAGGAGAATTAACTCAGGCCGACTATTTCTACAGAAAAGCGACTGAAACCGGTCCGGAGCAATTGGAAGTGTGGTTAGAACACGCAAAATTTCTCTATGATTCCAAAGAGTACGCTCAATCTCTTCGAATACTTGAAGAAGCGGAATATCACACTGTTGGTGTAGAACTTAGCTATTGCAAAGGTGCCTGTCTCATTCAAATGAATCAAACTGAGGAGGGAGTAAACCTTCTTGAGGCCGCAATGGGGGAAAATCCATTTGCCATTTCCATATTAAACACCTTCGCTCCGGAAGTCAAATTGGATACAAAAGTTCAATCCATGATTAGTTATTTCCAAGAGGATTAGGATAAAAGCGGTCGAAATGGACTTACATTTATTGGCCATTTCGTAAACTTATCTAAAACTGTATGGATAAATTAGGAGGAAATAGTATCTTCGCACTCCGAAATAACAACTTTAAGCATATAAAATCGAATCAATGCGAAATTATGAAGTTACTTTCATCGTAGATCCAGTTCTGTCGGGCGATGAAATTAAAGCGACAGCTCAGACCTATGTTGACCACCTCCGAGAGATTGGGGCCGAAGTGGTGGACTTGGAAGAGATGGGGTTACGCCAACTAGCCTATCCCATAAACAAACGAACTTCCGGCGTTTACTATTCGTTAGAGTTCAAAATAGATGATGGCTCATTTATTCCGAAGATGGAACTTGCATTTATGCGAGATGAGCGGATCATCCGATACCTCACTGTGCGTCTTGACAAATATGCCGTTAAGTTTAACGAAGACAAGCGCAACGGACTGATTGGGAAAAACCGAAAAGACAAGGACAAAGAGCCTGAAGCTAAAAAGCCAGTCGAAAAGAAGGCAGCAGCTAAGTCTGCCCCCGTTCAGAAGAAAGAGGAAGAAGAATAACATTTGAACTTTAAAAAACTATTATCATGGCATCAAGAGACGATATAAAATTCTTATCCAATCCTAAAATCGGCAAAAAACAAAAGAAATTTTGCCGATTTAAGAAATATGGAATCAAGCACGTGGATTATAAAGATCCTGAATTCTTAAAATCATTTGTAAACGAACAAGGTAAAATTCTTCCCCGAAGAATTACTGGGAACTCTTTAAAGTTTCAACGAAAGGTTTCTACTTCTGTAAAAAGAGCTCGTCACCTGGCCATCCTACCTTACGTTACGGATTTATTTAAATAACCCATTGGATAAAAGAATATATCATGGAAATCATATTACTTCAAGACGTCGATAAAGTCGGAGATAAATTTGAAATCGTCAGTGTAAAGAATGGATATGGGCTCAATTATTTGATCCCTCAAAAATTAGCTGTAATAGCTAATGATTCTAACAAGAAGCGACGAGCTGAAATGATTCGCAGAGAAGAAGCACACGCTGAAAAAATGTTAGATGAGTATCAAGAATTAGCTGATAAACTCAGTCATATCGTACTTAAAATCGGTGCGAAGTCGGGTACAAGCGGTAAAATCTTCGGCTCAGTGACTAATGTTCAAATTGCGCAAGCCCTAAAAGATCAAGAGGGCATCGATATCGAACGCCGAAAAATTTCACTCGATGAAGACGTCAAACAATTAGGTAGCTATTCAGCTGCTTTGAATTTACATAAAAGCATCGACGCTCGAATCAACTTCGAAGTTGTAAAAGAATAGAGCTTTTACTGAAATCACGTGATCGAAAAGGCCAGAACCCTTGAGTTCCGGCCTTTTTCTATATTATCCCTTTTGAACCTCTTAGAAGCCGCCTTGTTTATTATTTGTATATTTGTGTCACTAAGATTACGAGGTATTGCTACATTATAACACATACGAGAAAAGTCCCGACCACGAATGGGTCGTATTCATCCACGGCGCTGGAGGAAGTTCCTCTATTTGGTACAAACAAGTTAAGGATTTTCGTAAGAACTACAATGTTCTATTGGTAGATTTGAGAGGTCATGGTCGGTCCAAAACTTCGCTAAAGACTCTTAAAAAATACAGCTTTGAAGTCATCACAAAGGATGTCATTCAAGTTCTGGACCATTTAAAAATCGAACAAGCTCACTTTGTAGGTATTTCGTTAGGTACCATCGTGATCCGAGAATTAGCTGAACTTCAATCCGAACGAGTACAGTCTCTAGTCATGGGTGGAGCTATTATGAAACTTAATTTGCGTTCCAAAGTATTGCTGAAATTAGGGGTATGGCTCAAGTCAGTCCTGCCCTATATGCTACTTTATCGATTCTTTGCCTTTATTATTATGCCGAAAGGCAACCATAAAGAATCCCGCTCTCTATTCATACGCGAAGCTAAAAAACTATATCAAAAGGAATTTATTCGTTGGTTTAAGTTGGCCGCAGGGCTCAATGCTAAATTAAAGTTCTTCTGGGATAAAGAATTAAGTATTCCTACACTCTATATCATGGGAGAGCAAGACCATATGTTTTTGCCTTCTATCAAAAAGCTCAGTGAAGCACATCGGTATTCTACCCTCCAGGTGGTTCAAAATTGCGGGCATGTTGTAAACGTCGAACAACCCGAGACTTTTAACCAGAAAGTTCTTCAGTTTCTGCAGTCTCCATCCAAATTCATGCTTCTGGATTAGCCCCCTGGCAATAGATTGTGACTTCAAGTCTTGACTTTTGATTCCTTGAGAACTATATTATCTCTTGCTTCATCGGGCTATAGTTTCTACGCTATTTTGAATATCTCATTTAAAAACTTATACTTACTTTTAGAGAAATTATTAAATAATTATGAAAAACGGATGCAGAAGTGTTGAAATGCCATTTTTTTTGGATAAAACAATTCGAAGACCTTGCCTTTCAGGCTAATAATTGCCAACGCTTTTCGTGAAATCGTTTATAATTTCCGATCCATTTTATCATCTCGTTAAATGAAAGTGCCGAATTATGAAAAGATTTATCGCAATTTTTTTCTTCGCATTAATGGGAACACTCCCCTTACTGGCTGAAAATCCGTCGACAAATTCAAATAGCTTTCCATCCGACAGTGTACCTGACATCAAAAAAAATATCATAATGATTGCTCCCTTAGGGCACTTATTAAATGGCAGCAAATCTTCTGTTTACTATAAACGTATTCTGAATGAAGGCGGACGCACTCAACTTATGTTACGCGCAGGAACGGAAGGGTTTGGCTCTTTCTTTTCCAGATTTAGTACTCGGGTATCAAAAGTGGATGTATTCAATTTGAAAGTTGGATTAGAAGCTGAAGTAGACATAGGAAGTGTTCGCTTGTTTTTTGGCCCAGAAATCAGTCAGACCCGGTATAGGACGGAAGAAGGGCAGATGCGTGTTCGTGAAAGTAACACCTTATTTAACACATCAACCATTGCCTTAAATTCAGATGTGGCCGTTGATAATTCTCAGGTTCGAATGACTTCGGGACATCTCTTTTTCGGCTTTAAGGTAGATATAAGTCCAACCGTTTTATTTGGAGTTGAAATGGCTGGTGGATATGGTCAGTTTGATGTAGAAACTGAGCTGGCTGATACTGGAAACACCATCACATCTTCTGGAGATCGCTGGGATTTCAACTTTGCGCGATTTATTTTTGCAGAATTTTACTTCTAAATAGAGCGTCTCTAGATTAGTGCCATTACCGCTAAATACCTCACAGAGCAAGTCTTGATCTCTTTGCCCATCCCTTCGTTGTTCCTTAATAGTAGAGACAAGGCGCGCCCTGGACTGGACAAAAATCTGCTGCGACTTTTCCATTCGGACAGATCGGTAATGACACAAGTAGGCTTAGCTTAAGATGAAAATCAATTTTATTTTTCAAATCGTAAGCATCTTCTCAAAGAGCCCCTGCAAACCGAAAAAGGCAAATATTATTTCCCCATCGTTCTCAGGAGTATCCCAATCTCTACTTCTCTATCGAAAATACTCTAAAAAACCTATCCTATCCCCTATCCGTCTGAATCCTTATGGATTATCACTATTATTAAGGTCGCAAGATAAATACTATCTATTTCTGCGTGAGGGGTATGAAGGGCGCCGCCAGGCGGTGCGAATATTTGAGCCGTTTCCAAATTTTGGATACGGCTCAAAATGAGTACGGCACCCCGGAGGGGCCCGACCCTGAGGCCACAGTCCCTGCAGACAAAAAGATCTTTAGGGAATCAAGCTATATAGGGACAAGGCCGAAGGGGCACGCCCAAAAACTTTAACTTTTAATCCAAGGAATTGCGGGTCGCCCATCCAACTGAATCCAGTATAAACCTGAGGGCCATTGGGAGATGTCGATTTTAAAATTCGTATGATTTATAGGACCTTGAATAACTTCTCTTCCATTGATTTGATAAATTTTAAAGAAAGTTGAGGAAGCGTTTTGTGGGATTTGGACCTCAATTTGATGATGAGCCGGATTGGGGAATACCTGAAGCGGGTCAATGGAGGTATGAAAAGAATGTGTAGAAACAGGCTTTTCAAACTGAGAAAAAAAGTCCCATATGGCGACTGATGCGTCTAAATTCTGAGTGGTCACCCCCAAACCAGAACCCGCGGGTGCGCCCGGCCAGGTGTGACCTCCATTAATAACACGCAGGTATTGAATCGCTGTGGAGACCTCACAATCGATGTAATCCAACTGTTCAATCCGAGTTCCATCCCCTGCTTGATCGGTTCTTTCAGATACTTGCGGATTGGAAGAACACCCATTCTGATTCCGCCAAAATTCGATGGTTTCCGCTACTGGGATATTGGCCAAACTCCCGTCAGCAGGCACTATGATGTCATCTGTACCGTGAATATGCAATACGGGAAAGGGGCGATCGGGCTGGCATCCATTTAAGGCCGTGCGTGAATAAGTGCCTGCGACGGAGGCAACAGCTGCAAGTCGATCCTGCAATTGGCAGGCTAAAAGGTAACTCATGAATCCGCCTGCGGAGAATCCACAGGCAAAGACGCGTTGGGGGTCGATACTTTGCTCATCAACAATAAAGTCAATCAAGTCTGCCAAAAAATCGACATCCGGGGCTGTAGATCCTCCGGGAAAGCCAGACTGGGTATTCCATGCATTGTTAACCCCGTTGGGATAAACCGCGATAAAGTCTTCATCCTCTGCCAGGTCGTTAAATGCGGAATAGTCCATGATTTGATTGGCATTCTGAGTAAAACCGTGTAAAATCAAAACTAAGGGGTAGGTGCTATCCGGTTGATAGTCAGTTGGGGTATAATGAATAAAAGAGCGCTCCGTCCCCTGATGCATTATCACTCGCTCTTCTTGAGCCAGGAGGTTTTGGGGAAATATAAAGAAGCCGCATACAATGAGTATGAGAAATGCGTTAAATAATGAGTTCATATTTGCTTTGATTTAAAAATACAAAAATAAGCGAATATGACTTTGAAACTCAGAAGAAGAGATATTAAACTGCTACTAAATATTCAGGCAGCGAAACCTCCAGACAATTGCTCTTAAAAAAAGGAGACTTTTTATGGAATACCATGAAAAATTAGCGAAATTTGCGCTTGATTAAGTAAACCCTATGGATTTCACATTATATCGATTTTCCTTTGTTTTTATAATCATAATCAGTGGATTACAAATACATGCGCAGGAGATATGTGATAATGGAATAGATGACACCGGTAATGGCTTGGTAGATTTCAATGACCCCGAATGCAATTGTTCTGGGATATCTTCTTTTCTTACGAACTCAATTATTCCAAATCCTTCATTTGAAACGCGAAGCTGTTGTCCCAATACGGTGACAGATGTTCCTCCGGGATGGGGAGATATGGACTGCCTGGTGAATTGGACACAAGGCTCGTCCGGTGCTGCTCTAGACTATATAAATCAATGTGGGCTTATGGCTTCAGATTGGCTCAACCCGCCTCTCCCCTTTCCGGATGGTGAAGGATGTGTAGGCTTTGTAGCGAATTTACAAAATGTCAATTTTCAGGAATATGTGGCGGCTTGTCTCAATCGGCCTATGCAGGCTGACACCTCTTACACTTTAAATTTCAATTTAGGTTTCGGGATACCGGCCAACTTGAATCCCTCCTACAATCTGGATACAGTCTACAGTGCTGACTCGGTCGAATTAGCCATTTTTGGGAATCCGACTTGTGATCCTGACCAATTGCCATATCCGGGCATTGGCTGTCCCACAAATGCCACGGGATCCAACTGGGTATTGATTAACACAATTACTGTAAGAGGCCGGGGAGAATGGGTAGAGACTGCCTTTGAATTTACTCCCACTGACACTTACAGGGCTATTGCTATAGGAGCGAGCTGTGGAATCAAGGATCTGGGAGAGGCGGCAGAATATTATTTTATAGATAATCTAATCCTGAGTGAGTCACGAAACTTTGAACTCAATGCTCCCTTAAAGAGCGGAAGCGAATGCGAAGGAGCTGTTCGCTTAACCAGCCCTGTTGTAATGGCAGGTATTGATTATCAGTGGTATCTCGATGGAGTTGCACTACCTGGTGAAACCAGTGAAGAGTTAGTGTTGACTGGCAATAATCTAGCTGGAGATTATCAAGTCCGATTGTCCCAGGGAGTAGACTGCGAGATATCCATGCCCATTACATTAATCAACAATCCGGATTTAGATGCTGAAATCAGAGGAGATTTGCAGGTATGTCCTGGTGACAGCACTTCTCTCCGTATTTCCGAGAGTTTTGAAAATTATCTCTGGAGTTCAGGATCGACAGACAGCATATTGCAAATCGGAGAAAGTGGAAATTACAGCGTGACGGTTACAGATATCAATGGTTGTACATTGGAATTAACTGAGGTAGTCACAATTGCTGATTCCATAGATGTGCAGGAGACGATTATTCATGCCACCGGAACCAACGACAATGGATCTATTTCTCTTTCCCCTTTAGGGGGCTTCCCCCCTTATTCATTTAATTGGAGTACAGGTGAAAGTGGTGACCGTATATCGGGACTGAGCGAAGGTACTTATACCGTGACCGTGACTGATGACCAAAACTGTGAAGCTGAATTCACTTTTAGTATACGATTTGAACCTGATCGCTTTCTGGTCCGAACAGAATCAAACCCAATTACATGTCATGAAGCAGATGACGGATCCATTCGTCTTCTACCAGAGGGTGGTCGCCGGCCATACACGGTGGAATGGGACGATGGCAGTACCGCTTGGGATCGGATGAATCTGCAGCCGGGCACTTATGAAGTCACGGTTAGCGATAGTGATGGCGAAGAAGAGATTTTGGAGTTTAACCTTATTGAACCCGCCCCTCTAAGTTTGGAAACCACTATCCATAATCCCAGCTGTAAGGGGTTTTTAGACGGAGAAATTGAGATGAATGTATCTGGAGGACGTTCAGAGTATCTGATCCGAGTAAATGGAAATGATCTCAGCCATAGCAGTCTTTCAAATCTCAGTGCAGGGACATACGCGATAGAGGTTAGAGACCAAAGTAACTGTCTTGTTACCAGAGAAGTCGTCCTGGAAGAGCCTGATCTGCTGACGGTAAGTTATGATTCTTATTCGCCAACTTGCTTTGGGTATACAGATGGCCGTATTGAAATCATTAATATTGATGGAGGAACGGGGCCGTATTCCGCAAGTTTGAACGATTCCTCCATCGATATATCAGGTGCACGCCAATTAGAAAGTGGAGCCTACACCCTAAGCGTATTAGATCAGAACTCTTGTCTTTGGTCAGATGATATTAAGCTGGACGCCCCTGAACAGATAGAGGTTCAAGTTTCGGCCAACGAAGAATCCATCATTCGAGGTCAGGAAGTTCGGTTAGAAGCTCGAGCCTTCCCATCGAATATAGAAGCAGATGAAATGAGTTGGTATTCCGATACTTATAATCCACAATTGACTTGTATAGAGTGTTTCACCTCAATGGCTCGTCCTAAATCTAGTACGACCTTTAGTTTTCAGTATTGGGTTGCCGATTGTTTGTTTACAGATGAGGTCAAAATCCAGGTACGCGATCAGGATATTTTTGTTCCTAATATTTTCACGCCTAACGGGGATGGCAATAATGATGTATTTCAATTTTATGCCAATGATGAGTCCGGTTTATTGATTAAAGAGATTAATATCTTTAATCGTTGGGGACAAAACGTACATCAGGTTCGGAATATGGGACGGGGAGAATATAGAGGTTGGAATGGACAATTTAGAGGATCGGATGCACCAGAAGGAGTTTATATTTACCACATATTACTCGAAGATGGGCGCGGGGAGGCTCAACAAATTACGGGCGATCTGTCCTTGCTTCGATAAGTTCGCCCTACTTGCAATTCCATTTTTCCTCAAAGATAGGCCAGGTTTTTTCGCGCATACTATAATGCCACCATTCGGTTCGTATAGGTTGAAACCCATGTTTTAGCATAATCGATTTGAGCTTTTTCCGATTTTCCTGTATTTCTTTGCTGAGTTGGGGTGTATAACTATGGTAAGCCCGCTGGCCAAAAAAATCAAAATCAGTTCCCATATCGAGTTCCTTTCCTGATTTTGTATCTACGAGTGTAACATCAATAGCTTGTCCCCGATTATGCATAGAGCCTTTGCGTGGATCAGCAACATAATTGGGATCGGGAACTTCTTCCCAAAGTTCCCATTGAACAGCCAGCGGCCGATAACAATCAAACAGTTTGACTTCTAATCCACTTGGCTCAAGCTCCGAGTTTATTCTTAGCAGTGCCTGAGCAGCATCGGGACGCAAAAAGCATCGTTCGCAATCATAAATCAGGTGTCCCACAAAATTATTATCCGTAGCATACCTCAGGTCTAAATTCCAGCCCTCTTTGGGATGTAGTTCTATCCATTCCGAGGTATCCGAAGTCCAATCCTGAGAGAACAGAGTGAACGGAAGGCTAAGAAGAAGAAGAAAGGTCGCAAATGAACGTGTATTTATTTGATCCATGATAAAAATTCGTTTTCATCAACAATATTTACAGTACCCAGAGATTTTGCTTTTCGCAATTTAGAGCCGGCCTTTTCCCCGGCAACTAAGATATCGAGGTTCCCACTCACCGCACTAATGGTCTTCGCTCCAGCAGCTTCAGCCTTTTCTTTGGCCTCATTGCGTGTTAAGGTAGACAAACTTCCGGTAAATAAGATCGTTTTCCCAGCCAGTGGGCTGCTCTGATCAACATTTTTAGGTCGGTCAGCTTCTGTCTGCATTAAGTTGACGCCCAGCGACTCTAGATCTTCCAGGAGGCGTATGTTATCCGTATCTTGAAAGAACGATTCAATATTTCCAGCTACAATGGGCCCCACTTCATGAATTTGAGCCATCTCCTCGCTGCTCCAGTCTTTAAGATCCAATACATGGTCGATGTGAGCTGAAATAGTTTTTGACATTTTTATTCCCAGGTGGTGAATGCTCAATCCATGAAGCAACCTATAAATAGGCTGAGATTTTGATGACTCAATAGCGCGCTTTAAGTTCGAAGCAGACTTTTGGCCAAATCGCTCTAGTTCTGCCACCTTTTCAAAATCCAATCGATAAATATCGGCAATAGAACGAACCCAGCCCATGTCATAGAAAATTCGAATAAATTTTTCTCCAAAGCCATCAATATCCATGGCGTTTTTAGATACAAAATGAATCATCTTTTGAAGAACCTGGGCCGAACACTGAACATTCACACATCTCCAGGCCGCTTCTCCTTCTACTCGTTTCAAGGGGTGTCCGCAAGCCGGACAGTTCTCAGGAAACCGGATGGGGACTTCGCTACCCGTGCGTACATCCTTGAGTGCTTTAACTATATATGGAATGACGTCACCTGCCCGTTCTACTATGACCTGATCTCCTACTCTAAGATCTCGCTCTACTATAAAATCTTCATTGTGGAGAGATGCAGATTCTACGGTCACTCCGGCGAGCTCCACAGGTTCAAGTTTTGCTACCGGCGTTATGGCTCCAATTTTACCTACTTGGAATTCAACCCGTTTTAAAGTAGTTGTCGCTTGTTTCGCTTTGAATTTATAGGCCATAGCCCATTTGGGGTGGTGACTGGTTGCACCAATTTGCTCCTGGAGGTCAAAACGATTCACTTTCACTACCATACCATCTATTTCATAAGGGTAGGAAGATCTATTCTGTTCCCATTCGAGGCAGTAGTTGTGTAAATTCTCCATGCTATGGGTTTTGAAAATGGCCTGGGGAGGAAGCATAAACCCCAAATCTTTTAGCATTTTCATTCCGTTCTCATGAGTTTTTATCGAAGCCGCTGCATTATCTCCATTGTCCTTTTCTGCATACGCAACCTGAAACACTAGATAGTCAAGACCTCTTGATGCGGCCTCAGCAGGGTCTTTCATCCGCAGGCCTCCCGTAGCTGCATTTCTCGGGTTTGCAAAACCATCCTTACCCGATTCAAGACGCTGCTGGTTGATCTGGGCAAATCTATTAATAGGAATAATAGCCTCACCTCGAATTTCAACCTTGGATATTCCATATTTTGAAAATTCAGCTCGTAAGGGCACAGACTTGATGGCTTTAATATTTTGAGTAATATCGTCCCCTTCCACACCATTTCCTCGGGTTGCGGCTCGAACAAAAATATCATCTTCATAAATGACAACAACTGTTCCACCATCTAATTTAGGTTCAACCATATAATCAATAGAAGAGTCCCCACTCGTTATATTCTTTTCTACCTGGCGATTAAAATCAATTAAGTCATCTAAATTATAAGAGTTGGCCAATGACAACATCGACGACAGATGTTCAACTGAATCGAAATCAGAACTTAGATCACTTCCCACTCTTCTTGTGGGTGAATCTGGGCGAACATGCTCAGATAGCTCACCTTCCCATTTTTCCAGTAATTTAAACAAACGATCATACTCAGAATCGGATAAAATCGGGTCATCCTTGACGTAGTATCGCCATTCATGAAATTGAATGACATCTGTAAGCAATGATAGGTTCTCAGGGGTGGGCTCTAAGTCTTTTTTCAAAAAGGCTTTCGAGTGATCATAAGCCAGTTTTCCATTCATATTTCAAAGCTTCAATTTGAACACAAAATACTATTTGCAATATAAGGGTTCACCCTGAGAGCGAAAATAAAAAAGGGAAATGCTACAACGCACTTCCCTAACCACACCTTTAAATATTCCTGTGAAGAATAATACCAATTCTATATTTCTATAAAGAGCAAGTTTCATGCCAATAAAAATGTATTGAACAGAATTGATGAAATTACAAGTTATTTAAGAAAAGGCCAGTATCGATTTTTTATTGGCTTATCTTTAAGTTTGAAACTGTAAGCATGACAGAAGCAAAAACTTTGGTAGATATCTTAAATGAGATTCTCCGATCTGAGGAGAACAATCCGAAACTACTTGGAGAGCTGATCGATTACGTCCGTCCCAGCACTAAGGAACAAAAGAAAAAAGTGTTTCCGCGATTGGAAGAGTTTGTTTTATATCTCAAACAGGAGCCTAAATACAGAGTGGCTCTGAGTGAGTACCTTAAACGCGTATTGAACGGGCGAAAAATTAGTCGATTTTTAATCGATGCAGATATTGTGTATGGAACTGATTTCCTTTACGAAATCAAAAAGCGATTAGGTTATAAATTCCTGCCTTATCAGCCAGAAAAGAATGGAATAGAATATATACTGAATTTAGTTTTTTATAAAGCCAAAGATGAAATTTGGATTCAAAACATCCCCGAATCGACCGGACAAGATTTACTCGAATTACTTGAGCTGCCGGACTTGTCCAGCCTAAAAGCCGATCATTTCATCATCAAAGAGATCCTATTTGGTATTCGGGTATTGTCCCACCGAATGATTGGGCATGCATTCAACTCTGATGTGCTGAGCATGGTTCCTGAATATGAGAATTTTGACAGTCCTTTTATTGCGCTTCAGGATTGGATCGAGCACTATATTGAGGATATTCGAAATGGAGAAGTGAGTCGACGTTCAACTGAAGAAAGTTACAAACACTTACTCGTACTCATTGGGCAATGTGAAGAGTATATCAAAAAGGCTTATAAAAATAGAAAGAAGTTCGGTATTAGCCAGCGTATCCATCAACATTTGATGACAATAGAGCGCATGCTAAAAAGACTGCACGAGATCCTAGGTTTTTTAATCATTGTCCCCGAAGAGGAGGAGACAGAGAAAATGCAGCAAAAAAGCCTCTTTAATCTGATGCAATGGATGGCCAAGCGAAACTCCAGATATCGACAACTGCGGGGATACATAGTCAAATCGACTCAGCTTATTGCACAGGAAATTACACAGCATACCGGATCCAAAGGAGAGAAATACATAACCAGTGATCGAAAAGGTTTTTTTAAAATGTTCAAGACGGCTTGTGGTGGTGGAGCTGTAGTTGGATTGGCCTGCGTAATAAAACTCCTGCTTTCTAAGTTAGATGTAAGCCTCTTTGGACAAGCCTTTTTATACAGCGCTAACTATGCTCTGGCCTTTATAACTATTTACCTTTTCCACCTCACATTAGCCACTAAACAACCGGCTATGACCGCTGCCAGTTTAGCGTCAACGATAAAGAGCGATCTGGACAATAAAAATAAATTCATTAATATCATTAACATCTCAATTCGGGCTTTTCGATCTCAGTTTATTGCTTTTGTCGGAAACGTCGCTTTATCTTTTCCTGTGGCTATACTTCTCATTGGCGCTCTTTCCTGGTATGTGGGAGATAATTTAGCTTATAAAAAAGTGGATATATTGCTTTATGAGTTGGACCCCATAAGATCTCCAGCCCTTTTTCACGCTGCCATCGCAGGTTTTTTTTTATTTTTATCAGGCCTGATCGCTGGTCAGGCTGCTAACCGATCACTCTATAATCGAATACCGAAACGTATTCAAAATCATCCTCTCTTGCAGCGTTTTTTATCAGAACATAGGCTGGAGAAATTAGCAGCGTATTATGAGCGCAATATTGGAGGGATTAGCAGTAATTTATGGTTCGGTATTTTTATGGGAACTACAGGTACCATTGGTTATATCCTGGGTTTGCCTCTGGATATCCGACACATTGCTTTTGCAGCTGGGAATTTTGGACTTAGCTTATTTGGCAGTCATTTTACGATCAGCCTTTCTGCTTTGTTGTGGTCACTCATAGGTATTGGGGTGATTGGCTTCTTAAATTTCATTGTCAGTTTTGGGTTGTCACTAATCCTCGCCTTGCAGTCAAGAGGGGTCGCTTTGTCCAAACTGGGAAACATCCTTTCAGGTCTGGGGCAAGCTTTCACGAAATCTCCATTGACTTTCTTTTGGCCTACAACTGAGGTGAAAGAAGAAAATTTGAATGTGGAATAAAAATCTCATAAAAACGATGAGTGTCCTTGCATCCTGTTTTGAATAAACCACTGAATCGCCAGTAGGGTTTTGGCATCCTGAATGCTTGTGTAATGAGTCAGAATGTCCGTGCGATCTTTATGTTGAATGGAGATTTCCTCATTTTCAGAAGATTCACCCCCACCCTCTGAAACCCGATTTTCATTCCCTACCTCTGCATAAAAGATATATATGCGTTCTGAGGTAGTCCCCGGGGAGCTATACACCGCGGCAATTTCCTGGAGAATTTCACAGCTGTACCCTACCTCCTCCAAAACCTCTCTCCGTGCAGCCTCTCGGGGGCGCTCGCTCGGATCGATTCCTCCGGCCGGGATCTCAGTTATAAAGCGAGCTTTATTACCCGAAATAGGATACCTAAATTGGTGAGTAAATACAAATGCATCCCGATCGCGGTTAAACACCAGCACAGCTGCTGAGTCCGGCCTGATTGCTCTCTCCCGCCTGGCCTTTATGGTTTCCTCTCCCTTTTTATTTAACACCCGAATAGTCGCTGATTCAAGATCTAGAAAACCCTGATACTCTTTTTTCCGGTCTTCAATCAAATATGTACTCATCCCTTTATTCTGCTTTTATAGTTCTCGTCCAGGCCGATTCACCCTTTGTATTGAAAATTTCTATCTTAAGTTGACGATCGTCAGGTGCGCCTGAGACGGAGATTCGACCATAATTTTGCTCACTTACCTGAGTACCATCTACACGTAAGGTGTTGTTCTCAGGTAAGCGTTCCTCATACGAGCGACTACTTAAGGGACTGCAAGTCAAATCAAAAATAGTAGGGGCACCCTCCTTTTCCAATCGTGACAATTCAGTACGATGACGGTCCCCGGTCAAAAAGACAACGTTTTTAATGTCGTTCTCCTGAATAAAAGAAATGATCTCCGAGCGTTCTCGCTCGTAATTTGCGTAATTCTCGTACATCTTTGATGGATTGAGTAGCTGGCCGCCAATGGCGACGAAAATGAAACTGCCACGGGCGCTAATCAATTGTTGCTTAAACCACTCGAGTTGCTCCTCACCTAATATACTCACGTCAGAGCCTGGCATGTCATTCGGATCACGAAAAAAACGGTTATCTAATAAAATATAGTAACAATCTGACCATCTAAAAGCGGTTTGAATACCTTTTTGATTCCTGCCATATGTCGGATTCGCCCAGAAGTCCATAAAGGCTTGCCTTGTCAGATCTTTATAGATGTAAGATTTGTCGCTATTATTGGGACCAAAGTCGTGATCATCCCATATTGCATAATGGTGAATGGATGACCAAAATTCCTGAATATAATCTTTTGATTTATAATCTGTATACCTATGATAAATACCAGTTTTGGAATCAAAATCAGGTGTACGCAAATAAATATTATCACCCAGCCAAAGCATGAATTCCGCTTCTGTATTGCTGAGGGACTTGAATAAGGTATCAGCGGAATTTCCGTAAGGACGTCCCGGGCGATCAAATTGAGGATCATTTGTATACAGACAACTTCCCAATAAAAAACTGAAGTCAGGGGGAGCACTTCTATACTGCCAAAGCGGTTGTGTACGAAAAACTAAAGCCTTATCGTCTGTTTGCGTGGCATCAGTAGGGTTTAAAACTGATTTGCTTTTCAATTCCAAAGGCTGCTCATTGACCAAAATATCATAACTATATGTTGTGCCTGGCTGAAGGCCGTGAGCGATTAAGGTCCCTGTAAATGCATGATCGAAGGAAGTTCGAACAGGATTGGAGTAATGATAATCCTCGGGTTCCTCCAAGGAAGCATATTTTAACTGAACTTCAGCTTCGCGATCTAGTTGGACCCAAATATGAACTTCTCTCATCGTATTGGTACCCAACATGGGGCCAGATACAATTTGACTGTGCAAGGAAATAGTTATCAAAGTAAAAAAAAGGCCTAAAATAAATGCTTTCATGAGTCAACGGTTTCGGATGTAAGTCAAGTTAATAAAAATAAACCTCCTTATACTCATTCCAGCAACAACATATATTATTCATTCTTTACATCAAGGGAGCTCGCAAATCCTTCTTGTCAGGGGCCGATTAAAGGAAAGCCGGCATTTATCTTGTCTTTCAATAGTTTTTTTGTATATTAAATCTATTCTCAAACAAAAAAGTAAGATATGAGTGTTGTTAAAGTAATAGAAATTATAGCTTCATCTGACAAAAGTGTAGAAGACGCCATGCAAAAGGCAGTTACGGAAGCTTCGAAAACTGTGGATAATATTGATTCCGTTTGGATTAAAGATATTAAGGCCCATGTCAAAGATGGAAAAATTACGACTTATGGTGTGATCACCAAAATTTCATTCCGTTTACATAACACATAAAGAAAAATGCCAGTATGGAATTCCATACTGGCATTTTTTTCTTTACTTATTTCTATCTTCAAGAAATCTCTTCTGACCTATTCAAAGTGGGCTTAGGATGCTTTTGCCTCCTGAATGACTCCGGCTTGAACCAGCATTTCTTCATCTACAATGATCCGACCGCAGTGTTCACAAGGAACCACTTGTTTGCGGCTTCGTACTTCATTCTGGATCTGAGGTGGAATTTTATTGAAGCAACCCGCACAGGAGTCACGCTCAATAGTAACCACGGCCAATCCATTTCTATATGAGTCCCGAATTCGGTCATAGGCTTTTAATAACCGTGACTCCACTTCCTTTCGAGCAGCCTCCGATTCTTTTTGCAAAGCCTTTTCCTCTTTGGCTGTCTTCTTCTGGATTTCATCGAGTTCTACTCGTTTCTTCTTTAATGAGTCTTCACGAGTAGCTTTTTTCTCCTCTGTAGTTTCTTTTATCTCTTGCTTTCCTGATATTCGCTCATCGGTTTCAGCAATTCGCTTTTCGGAAAGCTGTATTTCCAACTCCTGAAGTTCAATTTCCTTTTGAAGAGCTTCGTATTCCCGATTATTTTTCACTTCATCGAGCTGTTGCTTGTATCGCTCAATTAACATGCCCGCTTCCTTAATATTGCGCTCATGCTTGGCCTTCTCATCTCCGAGATCATCCAACTGACCTTGCAACTTATCTATACGCGTTTGCAAACCGGCCAATTCGTCTTCCAGGTCAGCCACTTCAATAGGCAATTCTCCTTTCAAAACCTTTATTTGGTCTAACTCTGAATCAATCAACTGTAATTTATACAGGTTCTTGAGTTTGTCAGCAACGCTCTGTTCTTTTTTCTTCTTCGCCATATATTAAAAATAATTCACTGGGTTCGTGACTACTGTTGTACAATGAACCGCAAAGGTACTAAATTTCTCTGAAATCCAATCTTTAAGCAGTGGGATCGTCCATTGCTCGCTCTCATAGTGACCCACGTCTGCTATAAGCAAGTCGTCTTCTGCATCAAAAAATTCGTGATATTTAAAATCGCCTGTGACAAAAGCATCGGCTCCGGCTCGTTTGGCCTGACTTAATAAAGAAGCACCGGAACCTCCGCACAAGGCCACCTTATGCACACTTTTTCCCAAAAGAGGGGTATGCCGAATTAAAGAACCTCCCAAACGGGATTTCAACATCGACAAAAACTCTTTTTCAGGAAGAGGGACAGACAACTGCCCGATCACACCCAGTCCCACATCCGAAGAATACTCAAATAATGGGGTCTTACCCGCCTTCATGCCCTCTGTCTTAAGAGCACTTGCCAATAATCCAGACAAATCAGACCGACCTGACCACTGCATCCATTTTCGTGGGCCATCTACCGTTTCTACATCCAAAATGCGATCAAATGCCTTGCCCGTCAGTTTTACAGCAAGGCGTTGCGCATCTTCCACCCGCATTTCCAGCACCGTTAACTCCAATCGAACTTGCTCTTTTTTCGGTGACAAAACCTTCATATTCTCCAGACCCAATTCGCTCCCGGATCGCTGACTTACTCCTCCTTCGAGAATACTATCAATATTTGTATGGATCGCATAAATCGAAATATCATTCTTTATAGCTGCAATAATAGTTCTCTCCACGTAATTCGAACCCGTCAGGCTTTTTATTCCTTTGAAAATGATGGGGTGGTGAGCCACAATGAGATTGCAATTCTTTTCTATGGCCTCTGCTACTACGGCCTCTGTACAATCTAGACAACATACAACACCACTAACTTCGCTCTCCGGATTCCCGCAAAGTAATCCAGGGTTATCGTACGACTCTGCAAATTGTGGGGGGGCAATATGGTCTAATGCGGAAACTACTTCTTTTACCTGAGTCATGAGTCCTTAATTTTCTGAATTAATTTCGTTGAACTGTAACCGGAAAGGAAAGGTAAAATGACTACCTGTCCACCTGCCTTCTCCACCGTTTCTCGGCCCACAACTTCCTCTGGACGATAATCACCTCCCTTAACTAAAATATCCGGCTGCAAAGCCGCAATTAGTTCAGCCGGCGTTTCATCTTCAAAGATAATCACTGCATCAACAAAGGACAAAGCAGCCAAGTGTAACCGTCGTTCATCCTGAGTTTTAATAGGCCGCTGCGAACCCTTTATCTTCCTGACAGAAGAATCGGAATTCAGTCCCACTATCAGGACCTCTCCCAAATTACGAGCTTGACTCAGATAGGTCAGATGTCCCAGATGTAGCAAATCAAAGCACCCATTCGTAAAAACAACGCGCTCTTTATTTTCTTGCCATTGCACTCTCCTCTTCTTTAGATCCTGAAGATTTGAATACATGCTTTCACTGACAATTTCCAGTAGATCTTTCATGTTTTTAAAATAGGTACTTATTCTTCCAGCTCAGGTTGAACCTTGCGGCGGTGTCTCCAAGGTAAAATAATCAAGGCTAACATGCCAAAAAATACATTGCAAAAAATCTGAATCGAGAAGAAGTTAATATTGGCATAAGAAAATCCATCTGCCAGAGAAACGCCAAAAAAAGACACGGCAAGCGCAACTAAGCCTTGGTAAGAGCCCATGCCTCCAGGAGATGGTATAATCATACCCAAGCTTCCGAAAACAAAGACTAATAAAGCCGTAGAAAGCCCCAAACCAGAGGTGGGACCGAATGATAAAAAGGTGAAATACGTCATCAAATAGTACAGAACCCATATCGCCACACTATGAAAAATAAATATTCCTTTTCGCTCCACTAATCTTACGGACTGGACTCCAGATAGGAACCCTTTGATGACTTCCTTGATTTTCAATACAAAGCCCAAACCGTAAAGTTTTTGACGTAGTCTGTACACTATTGCCAAAACGATGGCAACTACTATTAAGGCAACCCATAATCCAGTTTGACTACCCCAACCTGCAAATCTTGACCATATGTGTTGGTCTAATTGCTCTCTTAAAATATCAAATTCAAAAAGCAAAGCCAATAAGAACATGAATCCAAAACTAAATAGATCAATCACTCGATCAGCGACTATTGTACCCATACTTTTCTCAAGGGGCACCTTTTCGTAACGCGTCAAGCTTCCCCCACGAATTACTTCGCCGATGCGTGGAAACCCCAGGTTTGCAAAATAACCTAACATGATCGACCAAAATGCTACACTTCCAGATACCTTGTACCCTAAAGGCGATAATAATTGACGCCACCGAATCGCACGACTAACATTGCTCAGTAAAAATGCCAAACACGCCAGCCCCAACCAAAAGGGGTCCACGGAAAGAAAGTCACTCCACAACTTATCCAATAAAGAACAATCTGCGGGGTCGGCAGTTCGGGTCAGGCAATCCTCGGTATATTGCCTGTCAAATTTAATATAAACCCAGCTGAGAATACCAATGCCCGTTCCGACAAATAGAACAGATTTGAGTCCCTGCTTAATTCTTTTATTCACTACTTCAGTTTTCTATTCTATTATTTTCACTAAAACTTACAGCAAGGTAATAAAGTGGTTAAATCCAAGATTCATTACGCATCCTTCACCCAATAGTTATCAATCAATCGCACTGGGCCTACCCATGCGGCAGTGCAAATTACAAACTCGGTACCTTCCTTAACTTCTGAAAGCGGACTTAAACTGTCCGGCTCAATGAACTCGTAATATTCTGGACGAAATCCTACCTTCTTCATCTCCTCTAAAGCCCAAGCCTGAACAACAGCTATTTCCTGACCGGCCATGACTTTTTTTGCCCCTTCTTTAAGGACTTCAAAAATCCGACCGGCAGCTTGTCTTTCTGCATCGGACAGTCGGAGGTTTCGGCTACTCATAGCTAGCCCATTATTTTCACGTATTATCGGGCAGGCCACCACTTTTGAGCCCAAATCCATTTTTCTGGATATTTGATCTACTATTTTAAATTGCTGAAAATCTTTTTGCCCCATAAACACCCTGTCCGGCTCTAAAAGAGTAATAAAGCGATACATAACTCGGGCCATCCCATCAAAATGCCCCGGACGAAAAGTACCCTCCATACCCGAAGCCCAGGGTGAAATATCCATCGGCGCCGTATGAACCAAACCTTCCGGATACATCTCTGCATCTGAGGGAAGGAATAAGATATCGCAGCCGGCCTTCTCTAATTTAATCACATCCTCAGCAAGCGTACGTGGATAGTTTTGTAAATCCTCCGTCTGATTAAATTGAGTAGGATTAACGTAGATACTTACGATCACTAAGTCCGTTTGTTTGCGCGCCTCTTCGATTAATGACAAATGGCCGCCGTGGAGCGCTCCCATGGTCGGAACAAAGCCTTTCCGCTGTCTTTGGTTCCAGGACAAATAGCGATGTAAAGATGAAACTTTGGTGATGGTGATCAAATGCGTATTCAGATTAAGTGAACAATGGGTATTTAGCGCACAAAAATACTAATCTCGTGCACAGTTTTACTATACAAAAGAAGGTTTTGTTAGGAAGGAGCTGTGATCGCGCCTTAATTACAAAAGCCAGAAAGTCGGATCCGGACAGTTTTTTCGGTAAAAAGGCAACTGACTAAGTGGAGCAACTCCCGGATAATCCCCTTCATAATCATTAATATCGCAAATGAGCTGAAAATGTAGGTGAGGAACCCACCCCCCGTTTTCATCGAGATCACCCAGGTGGCAAAGTACCTGCCCCCGATGGATAGGATCTCCACGCTCGATTCCCTCAATATCCGATTTCTGAATGTGACCATATAAGGCATAGCAGCTGCCTTCAGACCATTCGTGTTTCACAATAAGTGTAGCCCCATAATCAAAGGGAGCCGCATTATATGCAAAACTGTGAACCTCTCCTGCCAGGGGAGCGAAAATAGTTTGTCCCACTTGAGCCCAAATGTCACATCCCAAATGAATATTTCGCAACTCTCCCGATTCTTTGAAATGATCGGATCGTTGGTAGATCGTACGTTTTTCTAAATATCCACCATAACCTATGTGGGCTCCGGCAGCTCTAAGCTGATCTTGAATACAAGCCTGCAGGCCCTCATGTTGACTGAGATCATAATCAGAACCCTCCCATAAATCAATAGAGGCCCATTGGGCACGGTTTTCCTTTTCTCCCAATAATGGAAATAACTCTTCGGTTGCTGGTATCTTATAAGCCATAAACAATGTTTTCCCTCGCAATAAAATTTAGTGCAGTCAATACGACAATCCGTCCCCTAAAGTAACAAACAAGTTCGGCATAGAAAATCTCAACTTATCCCTAACCGAAGGAAAAATAGCCGCCAGTGGCAAAGACCTTATCTGCCCGGGTCAGCAAAGAATCATATCTGTATGTATCAATAATTTTATACCATTTGGTTACCTGGGCTATGGATAAATAGGGCGCCTCCCCACAAAGAGTTGTGGGGTCGGGCTGTGCGGGGGTCCCGTCCTTCCCTAACAAGTTGGGAAGGACCCATCCGCCAGGCGGCGGACGGCCCCTACCATCC